>CASFSC010000080.1 GCA_949296995.1 uncultured Alistipes sp.
CGGATGCCCACTTTGAACTTCTCCTTGAAGTCCTTCATGAGCAAGTCCAGTTCGAACTTGTTGTCCAGTATCGGTATGATGTTGTGGAAGCCGTTGCGGATGAGGTTCTGGATGTTTTCCACATACTGCGGACGCTTGAAACCGTTGCACACCACGAAAATGTCGGGCGTGATGGTGCCCTGCTCGTACAAGGCCTCTATAATATTAATGTCGAAGGCGGACGAGGTCTCGATGTGGACGTTGTGTTTCAGCACCTCTTCCAGCACGAACGAAAAGTGCGAACTTTTCGTGCAGTAACAATAATGGTAATCGCCCTGGTAGTCCACCTTGGCCATGGCCACGTTGAACATGCGCCGCGCCTTGCGGATGTTTTCGGCTATCTTGGGCAGGTAAGCAATGCGCAAAGGCGTGCCATACTGCTTGATAAGGTCCATGACCGGCACGCCGAACCACTGGAGTTCGTTTTCCACCACGGTAAACTCATCGTTCGGAAACTCGAACGACTGTTCAATCAAATCGACATACTTATTCTTCATACTTTTGCGTTTAAATGTGGATGAAATCCCCCATCCAACTTCATTACATTCGCCCGGAAAGACGCATCCAAATTACCCGGATGCACGCCCAAGCAGCGAAAAAGTGCGCAAAAGTAATACTTTAATTTCATACAACCTTGATTTTCTTTCTACTTTATCGTAAAAGAACGACGAACGCAAGTTCTGACGGAAATGCCTTGGATTTCCCCAGCCCATTTTGTATCTTTGAACCAGCATAAAGCAAACTTGCCAATAAATCTCACTTTTATGCACAAGAAACTTCGTCTGGCATATATCTTCATTCCCTTTTTAAGTATCACTGCTCTAAGTGCATGTTTGAATATGGAGACAGAATGCAAAAAGCCCTCAGAATCTTATTTGAGGTCTTTGTCCTCTCGCAATGGATATTATGTAGATGCCGTTGTCCCGATGGGAACACAAACAGACCAATTCATCATTATCAGCACAGCAGATTTATTATATGCGTATAAACAGAATTATGAAAACCTATATTCCACAGAGTTCGATTTCTTAAAAGCCCTATACGATGGCAAAATAAAAGATATAGATGCGAACTTTTGTGGTTACACAAAAATCGAAACAGATGAAAACATAATGGAAGAATATCGGAGACATGGATTAAATCATATGGTCGGAAAATATCTGACCAAAAGAGACCATGATTATTTTTTCAAAGGAAAGATGAATTACACCATAGTGCAAATCATGTTTTTCAACAACTACTATCTATATTATGATGACCACATTCCGACATTTTGTTTTAGCTCGAAACTTCACGACTTATCAATACCGGAAACATGGTAAGGAAAAACGATATGCAATGAAATCAACGCATATTTAATCACGTTAAAAGTTCTATTATGAAGCATGTGTATAAAAACGAAGAGATTGACCAAATCATATTGGATGAAAGCCTTATCCTTTCCATTTCCTGGAAATATAAAGGTCATCCCATTATAGAGATGGATATTGATTGGTGCGGACAAGAAGACATGAAAGAGCTGGATTATCCAAAACTGCAAACACGATTGATTTTTGAATATGCAGGGAACATCGATTTCAACTTCAAACATGTTGCAGGAAAATGGAATAGTGGTGCTCTGGAAATAACTTCTTTTGCATATAGCCGCGACAATCACAACAACTATGCGATTGTTTTCACGTTCGATTACGCTCCTGTCGGCTATATCAAATTCGAATGTTCAGATTTTTATTTTGAGATAACAGAATAACTTTATCATTCATAGCAGAGACGTTTCTTAAAAAAGTATGGAAATCCTCAAATACAATAACGAAGAAGTAAATCAAGAGGAAACGGCAATAATAGACGAATCGAGCATATTGTCCATATCTTGGATTCATGATGGGTTAGACCTCGAAATGGCAATAGATTGGAATGGGAAACATGGGCCAAAATACAGGGACAAAAAGCTCAAAACCTTTTTGATATTCAAATGGGTTTCCGGACTTAAAATCAACTTGGACTGGGGAATATTGGCTCACCCGATTTTTAGTGGGGCAAGTTTAATAAATTATTATATTTGCATTATGTAAAACAATGCACTATTATCACTTGTAAGCTTAATGCTTCCTTCAAATATCTTATCAAGATTTACACTCGTAAAGGTTGAAAGTACGGATGATACGATATCCATCCATCTGGATGAAAAAATACCTTTTGACTATCAAAATAATCCGAATATAGAATAAAAAGGCTTCTTGTCTCCTGTGACAGTACGTGACTTTCCAATCCGTGACAAGGCGGTCAACCTGATAGTCCGTCGCCACCGCTGGCTGGATCTACATACAGCCAAGTGTTTTACTCTACCGTATGATGATATCAAGTCTGAAAATACCCGCTACTCAAAAGAGTTTGCGGCTTTTTTAAAAGAAGTGTATGGAGACGAGGCCTAAGACCTCCCGTTCGCTTGATACCTATTACCATATAGACCGCAGTACTTTTGAAAAGCAGTACAAGGAGGTATTGAGCGGTTATCGTCAGTGGAGTGAGCTTTCTCACGCTGATGAGTGACTTGTCTTCCCCAAGAATATCGGTAAGAGACTCTGTATAGACGAGACAGC
>CASFSC010000081.1 GCA_949296995.1 uncultured Alistipes sp.
CCAGGAACCACAGAAACACCATGGAAGGCAACAAATTTGCAAGCGTATCAGAAAGATTAAAATCGCTTTTGACATAATTGGTAGCAATACCCACCAAGTCCACAAACCCCATAACGAAGAATGCGAACATTACGGGAATAATTTTCATGGATGACATCCCGTTTTGAGAATTAGAATTCATACTGTTAGTGTTTTATTTGAGACTTAACAAAATTAGGACAAAAATTCCCAAATGCAACACTTTACAAAAGGCAAATCTGATTGGCGTTAAAAATTTACATTACAGAATAAAACAGAGTGTCAGCTACATCACATTACCACTTTCTTCTGACACTACATCTTTAATCTCGTCCAGTTCAACAAGTTTATTGATTATGGCGTATATCGTAAGGCCTGCCGTGCTATGAATCTGCAATTTATTGGATATATTGCGACGGTGCGTAATAACGGTATGAGTCGAAAGGAAAAGCTTATCGGCAATCTGTTTATTGGTCATGCCCTTTATAACACATACTATAACCTCTTTTTCACGTGTACTGAGGGATTCATGTCGTTTGTCACGTTCCGGTTCCTTGAGCAACTTGTGCAACTTTTCCTTTATCTGATCGACACTGTCATAAACAGATATAACTTCGTCATATACCTTTAAAGCCATACTGTCGGTCAAAAAATTTTGCATGGCTACACACCTCATTCCCGGATTACCAGATGCTTTCTTTATCTGATGAATAGAGCTCATTTCCGGCAATGCTGGATTAACTATCAATATGTCCGGTTTCTGCCAACCTATACCATTCCGTAACTGGTCCATATCCGAAAATTCAAAGACTTCTACATGAAATGTATCGAGACGTTTCAGTACAGATATAATACCACTGCGTATTATTACCGAAGATTCGGCTACAGCTATTTTAATTGGCGTACTCATCAGTCACAACATTTATTTTCCAACTCTTTAATAGCAGGAACAAACAACCGGTCTTCAATTGCATTATGCGATGCCAAATCATTCTCGCAATTAAATATATCGAACAACACACTATTGATCTCATTGGTACTACGGGCCGGATAATATTTTATCAATATCTGTTTGAACTCGGTCAGACGGGCCTCTACCTGGTCATGTTGTTTTTGAAATATGGTTATGTTATATTCATGATGTTTATGTCCACTCAACAATTCCCGAACATAAGGGAATACAATATCTTCCTCGTACATCATGTGTTTACGCACCTCCGACACATATTCATCGAAATAATGTATGATAGCTTTCGAAAGATCATCGGAAGTACCACCCAAAACATCGGTCAACTTAGTTCTGATCCCAGGCAAACGGAAACCGAGAAAATAGTCATGAGAATTATGCAAATAAGATACTAACGCCTCTATCGACACATGAGCTACCGTAAATTCAGTTATGTCATCAACATCTAACAACATGTTGACTATGATTAAAAACGTATCGACATCAACTCCATTCTCTTCACACACCTCTCCTATCGTTTTATCGTCGAAACCCAGACCAATCCCGAATCGACTCATAACCAACAATATTCGATAATGACGGCTCACAAGATCGCTCATAGTGTCATATGCAGTATATTTTCCAAGTCTATACATATGCTTCAAATTTGCATTCACGACAAAGATAATTTTTTAACTATAAAAAAACAGATTACATGACAATAAAAATAAAGGCCCGACAACCTAATAATCAAGGCCTTTATTCTTCCCAAAAATGGCTTACAAAAGAAACATATACATTACATCACACTATGACAACTTTACTTTTCCGATTACAAAAACGTTCGCATTGTATCTGTATGTCATACCCCAACATCGCGCCGAGCATAAAATCCTCTTCGGGAGTAAGCATATTCAAAGGTTTATCCGTAAATATGCTTACCGTATCGAGACATACTTTCTTGCCAAAATAGAGATTAACCTTATCATCCGTCACATTCTGCACTATATAATCGATACCTTGTTTGTTCAATCTTTGGGCAACTATTTCTGCACATCTTTTTCCAACAGTACATAACACCAAACTACGTATTCCTTTCTTAAATTCATAGATATGATGCATAATCATCCTCAGTTCCCCGTAACGGGCATAGTCATCTCCACACATATCAACTGTTTTTTATAATATCCGCCCATCTATTCAATCTACTTTCCGTAAGATCAGACTCATTATTTTCATCTATCGCCAACCCCAACACTTTACCGTTACGGAAAGCCTTTGTATTCGAAACCGAATAGCCGGAATAATCCAATGTTCCGATAAACTGACAACCTGTATCGGCCAATTCATCGTAAATTATTCCTATCGCATCACAAAAAGTATCCGGATAAGAGACACAATCTCCACATCCGAACAAAGCAACCTTTTTCCCGCTGAGATCTTCTTTTTTGAGTTTCTCGATAAAATCATACCAGTCATCCTGCAACTCACCGTCGCCCCAGGTCGAAGAACCTAAAATAAGAAAATCATAATCTCTCACTTTTTCTACAGGAGTATTCCCTACATCATATACATCCGCAGATGACACATTCAGTTTTTCTGCAATTCGCACTGCCAACTCACCTGTAGTTCCCATCGTACTGCCATAAAAAATTCCTGTCATATCTCTTATGTTTTGTTTGTGCAAAAATAGCC
>CASFSC010000082.1 GCA_949296995.1 uncultured Alistipes sp.
ATGATGGGAGCCAATATAATCTATCTGACATCACAACGCAATGAAGGGAATAAAATAGGTTATTGGACATCCCAAACGGCCGAGACCAATCTTACCGGAGTCGCTTACACCAATATACTCCCCGACTTTAATGAATTCAAAGCATTAATAGAGAAGAAAAACGGGACCGATTTCACACAAATTCTGGAACTTAGCCTATGGGGCAGCGACAGCGACATAGCGGAATCCACTATTAAAAAGCCGTTCAAGATAGAAAACATAACCAATGACAACGGTCTGATCATGCTCAACAATGACAAATATCGCGTTGTTAATTTCGATGACGAAGGTTTCAACATATATTACAGAACAAAAAGCAAATGGTTCAATGTCAGAATATCTTTCGAGGATACGAAAAAGTAATATTCTAAATTAAACAATAATACATGTGGCGACACATAACGAATTTCATCCGTAAGTAACGGTCAAACCGTCCTAGCAGGAGGAATATTAATAAAAAATTTGTATATTCGCGTTACTCTATTTTTAACGAGACTTACTAACATTAAAAATAACTTAAACTAACTACTATGAAAAAACTTATTTTAGGCGCAGCCGTTTTTTCACTTGCAGCATTGATGATTCAGCCGGCATCGGCACAAAAAAACAACACGTTGACTGCAAAAGAAAAAAAAGAGGGATGGATTCTGCTTTTCGACGGTAAAAATATGGATGGATGGCGCCAGTGCAATCAGACCACAATGGCAAAAAACTGGATCATCGATGATGAAGCGATGAAAGTACAAAGAGGTGAAGTCGCAGGACGCGGAAGTGGTGGAGATATCCTTTTCGGAGATAAAAAATTCGGTGATTTCGAACTGTCCATAGACTGGAAAATCGAAAAAGAAGGTAACTCAGGTATATTTTACTCTATCGTAGAATATCCCGGTAAACCTATTTACATAGCAGCTCCAGAAGTACAGGTTCTCGACAACTGGAATGCATCAGATAACAAACTGGCCAATCACCTTGCAGGTTCTCTTTACGACATGCTTCCAGCTCTACCTCAAAATGCAAAACCTGCAGGAGAATGGAACAATATCGTTATCCGTGTAAAAGACAATAAGGTTACTCATATCCAGAACGGAGAAGTGGTTTGCGAATATACACTCCGCTCGCCTGAATGGGATGCAATGGTACAGAACAGCAAATTCAAAGACTGGCCGGAATTCACTGCCGGGATTGCAAAAGAAGGTTACATAGGTCTTCAGGACCACGGATATGACTGCTGGTTCCGTAACATCAAAATCCGTGAACTGTAACAGTTCGATAAAATATTAAACAGGAGCAAATTTAACCATATCCTGTTATAATAATATACTGTATAAAAAGTGTCTCGAAATCAATTTTTGAGACACTTTTGTTTTTATCTTTGCACTAATGGTAAAATTATCTATTATAATCGCTACTTACAATCGTGCACAAAACCTTGCACGAACATTACGCAGTCTGACAGGCCAGACTCTTGATTCCAACCTGTTTGAAATCGTTGTGGTAAATAACAATTCTCAAGATGATACCGAAACCGTATGCAGCAAATTTGCAGACGATAATCCTCAGCTAAATTTCAAAATGGTTACAGAAACCGAACAGGGATTGTCTCACGCACGTAATGCGGGCATAAAAAACAGTATCGGAGAATATATAGCCATAATCGACGATGATGAAGAGGTAAATGACGATTTCGCAAAAAGTTATTACGATTTTTTCGAGAAATATACTGAAGTTGCTGCTGCAGGAGGTCAAATTATCCCCTTGTACGAATATGAACCTCCCCGCTGGCTGACCAAATATACAGAACGTCCTATTTCAGGTACGCTTAGAATGGGCAGTAAAATCAAAGAAATGGGTAAAAACCGTTTCCCGGGAGGAGGAAACATGGGTATACGCCGTTCAATGGTTGAGAAATATGGGGCATTCAATCCGGAACTCGGCAGGACAGGAAAATCTCTTTTGGCAGGAGAAGAGAAAGATCTGTTCAAACGCTTGCGAGATGGTGGAGAGAAAATATTTTACATCCCGGGAGCAATTATTTACCATATTATTCCTAAAGAAAAATTTTCAGACGCATATTTCGACCGTCTCACAAAAATGTCTGGAGTAAGCGAACGGGTTCGCACCATGAACGAAGGGGAAAAATCATATAAAAAACGGCTGGTAAGCGAAGTTATAAAATGGGAGGCAACTTTGATTCTTGCATTATGGTACACGTTGACATTCAGACGGATAAAAGGCAAATATCTGATACGAATGCGCTGGAATGTAACACAAGGCCTTATTGACATGCAATAGATTATTTATTAATCCCATATTAACATAATATTACACTCTCGTCGTGACTAATTGAAAACATACACGGACATGGCAAAACAGATACTTATAGTTTCCAACTCTTTCTATCCCGAAATATCTCCCAGGGCATTCCGTACCGTAGAACTTGCAAAAGAGTTAGCACGCAGGGGTGAACATGTTACCGTATTATTGCCAAACCGTGAACTTTATCACAAAAATCCTCTACCATTACACGACATATCAAATACCCAGACAAATAATATAAAAATTATTTATGGGAACAGCAATTTACAACGAGAAGGAGAAGGAAATGTCAAGAAGAACAGTAAACTAAGAAAGTTCCTGCCTGTATGGATACAAAAAATGATTCTCTATCTCTATCCGCATGAACTATTTATAAAATATGACAAGGGTATTTACGACACACTGTGCAATGTGACGGGACCATACGATGCCGTCATATCCATATCGTATCCGGCAGCCATACATCGAGCAGTAGCAAAAGCTGCGAAACGCAATCCTGTTTTAAAAAAGTGTATAAAAATTGCAGAATTCAGTGATCCTCCATTCAAAGGAGATTTTGTAAAGGATGTATTTCCCGGATATTATTGTTATATGAAACATTGGGGACGGATATTCGACTATTTCGTTACCCCGGTCGAAAAAGCATTAGAATGTTATACTCCATACATCGGCAAAGAACGGGTTAAGGTGATTCCACAAGGATTCGATATGAATTCGTTAAAACACGTTGAGTACCATCCCCATTCCGTTCCAACATTTGCATACGCAGGCAGATTTTACACAAATATACGTGATCCTCGGTTTTTTTTCGATTTTCTGAAATCTCTCGATTCCCCGTTTCATTTCGATCTATACCTCAACCATATAGAACCATATTTCAGCGAAATGATAAAGGATGCACAGCATAACGTAAAGGGAGAAATAGTTTTACATGATGCCATGCCGCGCGAAGAGTTGCTTTCGACACTAAGCCTTGCCGATTTTTTGGTCAATTTCGAAAATACAACTTCAAATGCCACACCCAGCAAACTGATAGATTATGCAATGACCGGACGCCCCATATTCTCATTCAATGAAAAAAATTTCAACAAACAACTCTTCCTTAATGCTCTCAAAGGAGATTATTCGGGACAAGTAACCGGTATAAATCTCGAAGATTACGACATTCGCAATGTTACAAACAAATTTATGGAGTTGATCGGAGATTGATATTCTCCCCTGGCAACAAGTTATTGTACGAGTAAATTGCATCCTCTTATTTCACTGCCAGTTATACGTCCAAATATTTTGAACTCTCCAGAATCGGACCTGGCTCCCATATCCTGAGTCTGAATAAAACTGCATGAATATATATTGGCAAGATCTATCACATTAATACCCTCTGTAACACCTGATGCCATAATCGAAAACGGATCGTTAATATCACGTATGACAATTTTCATCCATGGCGGAGTTCTGAATATACCGCTACCCGAAGAATATCCTTGAGACAAAAGTTCAGCCATGCCATATTCAGAATGTATCGCATCTACCCCGAAGGCTTTGCAAAGTTGCGAATGCAACTCTTCCTTGGGCAACTCTTTACGACGTCCTTTCATCCCTCCGGTCTCCATTACAATCGTATCATTCAGCTTTATGGGATATAATTCCGCCAAATCGAGCAAGGCATAAGTGACGCCAAGCAATATTTTTGGATAAGGACAATTTTCCATATCATGTACTAATTTGTCCAAATCATGCAGATAGAATCCGCCTCCCGCACTCATGTCAATCAATCGGTCAAACATATAGACAAGTGATGATCCCTCTCTCTCGAGATAATTGGGCAATAATGCGAAAATAGCCATATCGGAAGGCTTGCCATAAAACAGTTCGAACCCACGCACAAAAGATTCTTCATATATGGCAATATCAGCGACATAATGTTTGGAAGGAATCATTCCCGTCGTACTGCTGCTTGAGAAAACCATTTCAGGTTCATTTTTACCACAATAAACCTTATGCGTTTTAAACAGTTCTATCGGCAAAAATGGAATATCATCCACTTTCAGAACCTTATCCGGAGAAACACCTATAAGTTGCAAATAGTCCCGGTAAGGGGCACAATGCAAAGCCTGAAAACGAAAAACTTCGAGAGCAACTTCATTAAAAGCGCTCTCGGAGTCCATATTGAATATTTTATATTTCAAATCCGACATATACATCCGGACGACATATTATGTGTTATAACGATAATATATATCGCTCACAATCAATAGCCGCAATACAGCCTGAACCGGCAGCAGTAATAGCCTGTTTATAATTTCTGTCACGAACATCCCCCGCTGCGAATATACCGGGGATATTGGTAATGGAAGTCCCAGGTTTCGTAACTATATACCCCTCGTCATCAAGTTCCAGGAAGCCTTTAAAAAGTTCCGTATTGGGCTGGTGACCGATAGCAAGGAAAAAACCTTCCGCATTTATAACCTTTTCCTCTCCTTTATCATTCACGATTAAAGCTCCTGTCACTCCTGTATCATCTCCCAAAACCTCTTTGGTGTTATATCCGAACAATATTTCAATATTCGGACGATTCATCACTCTCTCCTGCATCGCTTTCGAAGCTCTCAAATAAGGCTTACGAACAACCATATACACTTTATTGCATATTGATGACAGATAATTGGCCTCTTCACATGCAGTATCTCCACCACCGACAACTATCACATCTTTCTTACGAAAGAAAAAACCGTCACATGTCGCACATGCCGAAACACCCATACCCTTATAACGGTTTTCAGATTCAAGCCCCAGATATTTGGCGGTTGCACCTGTAGCGACAATAACAGTTTCAGCCTCTATTTCCTTACTTCCGTCAACAGTCACCTTAAAAGGGCGCGCACTGAAATCGACATTTGTCACAACTCCGAAACGAACATCGGTTCCAAATTTTTGCGCCTGTTTTTTCAGATCTTCCATCAAATCCGGTCCATTTATTCCATCCGGATAACCGGGAAAGTTTTCCACTTCCGTTGTTGTAGTCAACTGCCCCCCAGGAGCAAGCCCCTCGTACAACACGGGAGCGAGATTAGCTCTCGACAAATATATAGCTGCCGTATAACCGGCAGGACCACTTCCTATAATAAGACTTTTTACATGTTCAGTATTCATACATTATCAATATTTTATCAAACAAAGATACATAATTTATGCAATTTCTTGATATATACCGAATATATAGGTATTTTTGCTAATCTATAAACCAATTCTATGAATATGCATATACTGCGCTATTTTTGCTACGCGGCGTCCTTATTATTCATACTGTCAGGATGTTCTATTTTCAAAGCAGGCAAAAAAAGCCCTGATACCGACAAAAAAACTAACGAGCAAATAACAGAGGTGCCCGTACAGCAAAATAAAGTCGAAAATAAACCGGAACAGATTGTCACACCTCCTAAAAAGAAAAAAGAGGCGCCTAAAGAGACTGCCATAAAAACAGATGAGCAACCCAAGGTTGTAAAACCCACACGGCCCAAAATAACGTTCAACGAAACAGAATCGGCCCATGTACGCATTCCTTTTTCAATGAACAATCCCTTCCCTCCAAGCGGAGAATTAAAAATAGCACTAACAGAGCTGCAATCAGAGTTTTGTTATCCTTATAAAGGTAAAGTCATCTCACCATTCGGGCGCAGGGGGCGTTCCATGCACACAGGGATGGATATTAAGGCAATTCCAAACGATACGATACGCGCGGCTCTGCCGGGAGTTGTACGTATGTCAAAATTATATAGCGGATACGGGAATATAATCGTCATACGTCATTACAACGGTATGGAAACGGCTTATTCACACAATTCAAAAAATCTTGTATCCGTAAATGATGTTGTGGAAGCAGGAGATCCAATCGCCCTTGCCGGACGCACAGGACGGGCAACCACAGAACATTTGCATTTTGAAGTGAGGATAGGCAACGAACCGTTCAATCCTACTCTATTCGTTGATCCTGAAACATTTACTTTACGCAACGACACGATATATGTTTATCATCGTGCAGGCAAAGTATTGGCATACAACAGAGATAAAAGTGCAACTATCGATAATATTGCAAAAGAAAAAAGCAGTGCTGTATCGGAAACAGAGAGCAATGCGACCAATGCCCCTGTCGTACAGACTCAATATCACATAATAAAAAAAGGTGATACATTATACGGATTGGCTCGTAAATATTCCACTACCGTAAAAGAACTATGCCGATTGAATAATATAACCCCTGATAAAATATTACAAATCAACAAAAAATTACGTGTCAGATAATGCATCTCATCGAGTTTATAATTACTTCCGCAATCCTTACGATAATGCCCGGGCCGGACATACTGTTCGTTATGGCCCAAAGCATGATACAAGGTAAACGTGCAGGATTTATGGTAGCATTGGGGTTAAGTTCAGGACTGTTCGTACACACTGCCGCCGCCGCACTCGGAATATCCATAATAATTGCCAACTCACCTACTCTTTTTTCTATTATTAAATATGCCGGCGTAGCCTACCTGCTCTATATGGGAATAATGGCATTACTTGAAGTACGCAAAAGCATAAAAGCAGATAAAGAAACAACGACACCTCAAGCCTCAGAGCTGCAAACCGAAATAAATACATTTACAGACGATATAAAAAAAGAGAATATAAAGTCAGAAGCAGGGGGGAAAAACGGATGGAAATTGTATCGTACAGGAATTACCATGAATCTGTTGAATCCGAAAGTAATTTTGTTTTTTTTAGCCCTCTTTCCACAATTCATCGACATTTCCGGAGAACATGCTAAAACTGATATTCTGATATTGGGAGCCTTATTTGCTCTTATAGCCGTAACAATTTTTTCTACAGTTGCAGTAATTTCCTCATATCTGTCCGATACTTTTTCCATAAAATCACTGTCTCCTAAAATTTTAGGAGTGGTAAAATGTATTATATACTGGGCTATTGCCGTAATGTTTCTTATCAATTAACGGTTAAAGCAAAAAAATAGAGAGCTCAATCCTATCCTCTCGATTACATTTCCAATATCGATTACCTGTCGGCACATCCCTTGAAAGAAAAATATTTCTGCATGACATAGCTGTACAGTACAATAATCACCGTAGTGATTGCTTTCGAAGGTGTTGGATATATTCCACACACCTCCACGAACAGTTTCAGGAACAGATAATTCAATAATATCGATCCTGCTACACTTATAAGGTATCGAAACAGTTGTACATGCCCCTTCAAAGGAGAATATTTAAATGCCACATTACGGTTCAGATAAAATCCAGTAAAAAAGGTTATAGGAAAAACTATCAAAAAAGCAGCTATATAAGGTGATATTGCAACAATACCCAAATGCACTATCTCCTTGTCCAATATAAAATTGTAGATTATAAAATAGAGAAATATATCCAACAACATGTTGAGTCCGCCACATGTAGCATATCTGAATGTCTGCAACGGTATGAACTTACGGAAAACAGGAATATAAAGCAGATCTATGCCTGAAGATATGACAGATGACGGTGTTCTCATTTTTTACCTTTTTTAAGCCTTTCCTGGAGAGCATACATCTTATCCCTGAATTTGGCCGCCGTGGTAAAATCGAGATCCCGGGCAGCACTCTCCATATCCTCTTTTGCCCGTTGTATAGCTTTTTCAAGCTCTTTATCTGTCATATAACCGCTACCGTTACCCGAATCCGCTGCAATATCGAACCCTCTTTCTCCGAAATCATACAAAAGAGTCTTTTCAGGTTGAATCTTTTCACCCGACAACATCGAACGATTGCTTTTTTTAGTACCTGTCGGAACTGCATCACGGCGCATATTGTAAAGAATCTGTTTCTCACGACGACGATTGGCTTCACGTATCGCGAGATGCATGGATTCGGTTGTACTATCGGCATACATTATCACATGTCCGTTTAGATTACGGGCCGCACGTCCCGATATTTGTGTCAAAGAACGGGCACTACGCAAAAAGCCCTCTTTATCAGCATCCATAATGGCAACAAGAGACACCTCCGGAAGATCCAACCCTTCACGCAACAGGTTAACCCCAATCAACACATCGAATAATCCCGCACGCAAATCATCCAATATTTTAATACGTTCCAATGTTTCTACCTCGGAATGAATATAACGACATCGTATTCCCATATGGTCAAAATACTTATAAAGTTCTTCTGCCATACGTTTAGTAAGTGTTGTAACCAGCACACGTTGTTCCTGTTTGGTTCGTTTTTCTATCTCTTCAACCAAATCATCTATCTGATTGGTTGTCTTACGGACATCAATCGCCGGATCGACAAGACCTGTCGGACGAATGAACTGTTCGACAATAGCTCCTTCCGATTTTACCAGTTCATAATCTGCCGGTGTCGCACTGACATAAATAACTTCATTCATAAGAGCTTCGAACTCTTCGAACCGTAAAGGACGATTATCCCGAGCTGCCGGCAAACGGAATCCATATTCCACAAGATTCTGCTTACGGGCAGCATCCCCGCCATACATGCCTCGTATCTGAGGTATAGTTACATGACTTTCGTCAATTATCATCAGATAATCTTTCGGGAAATAATCTATCAGGCAAAACGGACGGCTTCCTGGAGAACGTCCGTCGAAATAACGGGAATAGTTCTCTATACCAGGACAATATCCCAACTCTTTGATCATTTCGAGATCATACTCTACTCTCTGTTTAAGTCGGCGGGCTTCGACTTCTTTACCTGCCGATTCAAAAAACTGTATCTGTTTTCCTAAATCGAGTTGTATATTGCGGATAGCCGTATTAACCCTATCCCGTGTCGTGACAAAAAGATTGGCAGGATATATAACCACATTCTCAAGTGAAGACAGGCGTTGTCCTATCAAAGGATCGATAATATAAATTTCCTCTATTTCATTATCATAAAATATTATTCTGAAACAGGAGTTACCATATGCCGCATAAACATCGACTATATCTCCATTAACACGGAACGTTCCAGGTTGAAAGTCTACTTCACTACGTGTATAAAGTGCATCTACAAGCGCATAAAGCAATTTATTGCGACTTATTATATCCCCTACCTTGATCTCAATCGAGTTGGCATGAAAATCCTCAGGATTACCAATACCATAAATACAGGAAACGCTCGATACCACGATAATGTCTTTACGGCCCGACAATAGTGCAGAAGTCGCACTAAGGCGCATTTTATCTATTTCCTCATTTATCGAAAGATCTTTCTCGATAAATGTATCAGTCGTGGGAAGATAAGCCTCGGGCTGATAATAATCGTAATAAGAGACAAAATATTCTACTGCGTTTTCGGGGAAAAAGTTTTTGAATTCACTGTATAACTGGGCAGCCAAGGTCTTATTATGACTCATTATAAGCGTAGGCTTATTAAGAGCTGCAATAACATTGGCCATAGTAAAGGTTTTCCCCGACCCTGTAACTCCTAACAAAGTATTATGACGGGAATTGGCCTTGAACGATTCGACAAGGTTCTTTATCGCTTCGGGCTGATCTCCGGTAGGTTGATAATCTGATACCAGTTTGAATTTCATAAATACAAATATACAGCAAATTATTATCTTTGCGATCAAATTTAGTAGGTCATATTTTTTATTGCTTTTACCGATGCTGAAGCAAATGATTTAAAAATAAAAACAGCAGCATCTTATATATACTAAAATCATACTATGAACCTTGTCGAAATTTTTTTACTCGGAGTCGCTTTGAGTCTCGATGCTTTTGCAGTTTCACTTACTTTAGGCTTCGTAAGCGGCAAGACAACACATTCACAAAAAATACGTTACCTCGAAATCATCGGAATATTCCATTTTCTAATGATATCGGCAGGATGGTTTATCGGAGAAAACGTAAGTAAGCTCATCACCCGTTACGATCATTGGATTGCTTTCATATTGTTGGCTTTCATCGGAGTGAACATGATAAGGGAAGGGCTGCAACCGCCGAAGAAGGAAGAATCTCCAAAATACCAATTACTATCGTTAAAAAATACCATAATGTTCGGATTTGCGCTCAGCATAGATGCCTTGATCTCCGGTTTCACATTGGGTATGATTAAAATCGATATTGTAAATGCAAGTCAATTCATCAATATACTTATCACAGCCGCAATAGTCGGATTTTGTGCCGCAACCATATCTGCTTCAGCCATAATGATAGGTAAAAAAAGTTCATCCTGTTTAGGAGCAAAAGCTGAAATTTTCGGCGGGATAATCCTTATAATAATGGGATTGAAAATTCTAC
The DNA here is from genome assembly GCA_949296995.1 of uncultured Alistipes sp. GTDB lineage: Bacteria > Bacteroidota > Bacteroidia > Bacteroidales > Rikenellaceae > Alistipes_A. The sequence continues at coordinate 10,639 of CASFSC010000082.1, forward strand.
TACAACATCTCTTTTTCTCATAAAAGCGCTATCTTTATACCATGATAGACAGGGAAACAACCGACAGAATTTATGCCGCAGCCAATATCGTAGAGGTTATCAGCGATTTCATCTCTTTGAAGAAAAAGGGGGTGAATTATCAGGCATGCTGTCCATTCCACTCTGAAAAAACACCTTCATTTGTTGTTTCACCAGCAAAAGGAATGTTCAAATGTTTCGGTTGCGGCAAGGGAGGGAATGCCATTACATTCGTCATGGAACACGAATCGATGAGTTATCCCGAAGCGCTGAAATATGTCGCGAAAAAATACGGAATCGAAGTACAGGAAAAAGAGCTTTCAGAACAGGATGTTCAAAAGAACAATGATCGTGAAAGCATGATGGTGGTATCTTCGTTTGCGGCAGAATATTTTGTCAAAGCGTTGCATGACACGCCCGAAGGAGAGAATATAGGACTGAGTTATTTTCAAGAACGAGGATTTTCAGAAGCGACAATAAAAAAGTTCGGTCTTGGATATTGTCCCTCAGGAGGAGATACGTTTACAAAGGATGCACTCAAAGCAGGTTATAAAGAAGAATTTTTAATCTCCACAGGTCTCACCATAAAACGTGAAGACGGGAGTTATTACGATCGCTTCAGCGGACGCGTGATGTTTCCTATACATAGCATCAGCGGACGAATTACGGCATTCGGCGGCCGTACGATGCGGACGGACAAAAAAACCGCTAAATACCTAAATTCACCCGAATCTGAAATATATCACAAAAGTTCCGTTCTCTACGGTCTCTACCTTGCTAAAAGAGCCATAACTCAACAGGATTGTTGCATTTTGGTAGAAGGCTATACGGACGTTATATCGATGGTGCAATCAGGGATTGAAAACGTTGTAGCATCATCAGGGACATCGCTTACCGAGGGACAGATAAAACTCATAAGCCGCTTTACAAAAAATGTAACCGTAATCTATGATGGGGACAGTGCAGGCATCAAAGCATCATTACGAGGTATCGATATGATTCTCAAGGAGGGATTGAATGTACGCGTGGTACTTCTTCCCGACGGTGATGACCCGGACTCGTTTGCGCGAAAGCACAATGCCACTGAACTGCGTGACTTCATACTATCGAACGAAGAGGATTTTCTGACATTCAAGACAAAAATATTACTTGCCGATACCGCAGGAGACCCTTTACGTAAAGCAAGCGTAATAACAGATATAGTCCAAAGTATAACCGTCATCCCAGACTCCATAACACGTTCGGTATATATACGTGAATGTTCACGTATGTTGGAAATAGACGAACAGGTATTGATACGCGAAGTGGCAATGAAACGTATCGAAAGGACGGCAGGCAGTGATGCACGAGAGTTCGTTCAAACTCAAAACGCTATTCGCAAACGTTTCGAACAAATACCTTCTTCAACAATCGACACTGTTTGTGCATCAGCTGGCAGCGGCATAGAGGAGCTGGAACGGGAAATAATAAAATATCTATTAAAATACGGAGATCAATCATTCGATTATAAAGATGGCAAAGAGATTGTCCAACTCAACGTTGCCGAAGTAATCATATCCGATTTGGACAATAACCAGATAGAGCTTTCCAACCATGCATATAAAACCATATATGAAGAATATTCCAGATTATGGAAACAAGGCGAATCGATAGAAATAAATCATTTCATAAATTTTCCTGACCCTGAAATATGCAATGCGGTGGTGGATTTACTTACTTATGATGATAACTACATAGCAAGCAAACTGTGGAAAAAACATGACATTGTAGTCGAAACCGAACAGGAACGCCTTCCGGTTGCCATTCCGAGAGCTGTAATTCTATACAAATCCAAAGTCATTGAACAAATAATCGCAAAAATCAATTTAAAGCTCCAGGACGAAAGCTTATCTGACGATGAACTTGTAAAACTGACACATCAAATTTCCGCCCTTAACAACGAAAGAATAGCTATTGCAAAAAGATTGTCACGTCTGATACTTTAAGTTGTGATATTTGACAACCGCT
>CASFSC010000083.1 GCA_949296995.1 uncultured Alistipes sp.
TACTTTGATTTTTGCAATGTCTTCATTGAAATTTCCCATATGCTTGAACTTATGTTTGAGTATAATATTTGCAATTCAGGAGCCGATGAAAGTAGCTCCAGATGTTTATTCATCGTATTTTTATCGTTTCGTATTGCCGGACCGGTTTGAACATATTCTGCTTTGGGTGCATCTATGGCTTTGGAGGCCGTTTCTGCAATAAGAGGTTTTATTACTTCGACAGGAATATCACTCTCTTGAAGTATATTTTCAGCAATAGCGTACATGTGATTTGTGAAGTTACATGCGAAAACAGCGGCAAGATGTAATTTTATACGCTTTTCAGAACCATATTCATATACATTTCCGGAAACTGTTTGTGCCAGATTTTTCAATGTCTCAGCTGCATATTTGGTTTTACCTTCGATGAATAATGGTACTGACGACATATCGACTTCACGTCCCTTTGTAAAAGTCTGTAACGGATAAAATACTCCACGGTTGACAATATTTTCGGGAAGTTCATCGATGTCAGAACTGCCGGCTGTATGTGCCACGACTGCATTTCTGAAGTCGAGATTTTTTGCTACTTCAGATATGGCTTTATCGCTTACAGAAATAATATAAATATCCGCTACGGCCAAATCAGAGCTTTCGGTCGCATAATTCACTCCTGTAATGGAGGAGATTGTTTGCAGACGTGCCACGTTACGCCCGAAAATCTGTATGAGTTCATAATTTGCCAATTTTGAAAATGTTTTGGCAAGAGTTTCGGCGACGTTACCGCTACCTATTATCACTATTTTTTGTTTCATTTTTTTTCTTTCGTAAATTTTTGCGTGTCACACTGTCTTGTGACGTATTATTGTCATTCAGGTCTACCAATAATTTGTTGCTGTTGGATTCATAGACCATATCATTGAATTTATCGACAATTTTTTCAATATTTCTAAGTTCTTCGCTTTCTTCAAGCTCGAGTGATTTTTTACCGCTGGTTTCGACCCTCTTTATTACATCATAAACTGTAATTTTGTTGGCGTCGTGTGCCGGTTTGTAATAGTTAACTCTTCCGTCGTTACTTTGGGTTGATATTATTAAATCTGCTTTTTCAAGATCAAAAATGGCATCCCGTACAATTCTGACAGGCAAATTGAGTTCGTCTGCTATTGCTTCAGAGGTAACAGGTCCCGATTTTGTAGTGCAACCTTTGACAATTTCCTGCATGACAACAATATCTATTTTTCGTCTGTAATCATGGCTCATACTGGCTGCGAGTTTTTCATACTCGTAATTTTTAATGTTTTGATAGGAAAATGAAAGTTCCGCACCCACCAATACTATCTGCCAACTTGTCTGTAGCCATATCAAAAAGAGAGGGACAGCCGCAAAGCTACCGTATATGGCATTGTAATTAGATACACCTGACTGTATATATAAGTATATTATCTGGAATAGCTGGAAAATTGTTCCGGCTACTATTCCGGCCTTTACAGCATTTATTGTTTTTACTCTTGTATTGGGCATTACTTTATAAAGAATAGCGAACATAATCCAAATAATTACCCATGAAAGCAGTCGGAAAAATATTTCGCTTATCCAAGAAAGGGATATATTCAAGATTTGGTTTTTTAATTGAAAAATTATCAGGTTAGATATGAGCCACATAAGTGGAACGAGCGTTACGATAGAGAGATAATCGGTCAGTTTACGACCGAGACTTCTCGATTTGCGTACATCCCATATTTTATTAAGAGCATCTTCTATATTGCTGAAAACTTTCATTACAGACCAAAACAGTACGAGTACACCGGCAGCAGCAAGAATACCCCCTTTTGTACGTTGTAGCATTGCATTTGCAAATTGAAGGATGCGGTCTATAAGAGCAGTATAGTCATCAAATTCGCTGTACAAATATTCGTTTAGTTTTTCTTCCAATCCGAAACCTTTCGATATTCCGAACACAAGTGCTGCAATGGGGACGACGGACATTGCCGTATAGAAAGTAAGTGCGGCCGAGCGGGTTAGTATATCATGTTGGCCGAGTCCTTTGCCGGTATAAAGAAGAAGTTTGATTTGTCGTACGGCCCAACGAACTTTGGGTGACTTGTAATCCTGTTCTTTTTTCACCCAAATATCGTAAGTGATGTACCTTATAGCCTTCTTGATATTTATGACCAACTTCTTTATCATGGTGCAAAGGTAACTATTTGTCGCGATTATACGGTGTTCTTAACAATATTGCATATGCTTTCCTTTCGATGCAGGTGAATGCTATCCAGGCATCTTCTCCATGTGTGGCTCCGAGACGTTTCATTATATCTTCGCTGCTTAAAGTAAAGTCTCTTTTTAATATAGTTATTTTTTTTATGTTTTTATTCCGTAACGTTTGTTTTAATTGTTTGGGCTTGAATGGAATAATCTCCTCAATCTCAAAGAAATGCCCCATAAAATCATTCGGTTCCGTATTGCTGAAGCCGTATCCGTTGTCAGACCAGCTGTAACCTCCCACATCTAATATATAACGACGAGAGGTGCGTAATTTGTAAAACGATACGTCGGGAATCAGCAAGTATCGGTATGATGCGTTGAATTCGACATTTTTATGGGTGGTCCCTGTCTCTGATAATTTTATATCTGTTTCTGATAATTTAAGTCCGAATTCTATCGTCTTTTGGGAATGTTCTTCTGCAATCGTTGCTTTGAGTTTTTTCCTGTAAGAATTGTATGTCGAATTGTTTGTTATGTCCGTATTAATTTCGTTGCATGTATCTTTTCTAAAATTTACTTCTATTACCACCTCTTTACATTCACCTTTATATGAAACAGCCTCTACGCATATATCTTCTTGGTTATCGAAAAGTCGGAACGCTTCGTCTACGTCAAAAAGGGGAGAAGCTTTTATAACCATTTTATTTGTCAACTCTTTTATAAGAGGTGCTAAAGCAAGTATATTGGGCGAACAATCTTCCAATAATACCAGTTTTGCATTAGTTGTACTTCGACGTGCAGGATCGGTATAAATCAGATCTATTGGGACGGATGACAGACCTGAATCATAGTCCAAGCCTGATTCCAAATCTGAATTCAAATCTGAATTCAAATCCAAAGTATTTATATATTCCTGCAATAAACGCGATATAGATGTATTACCATCTTTTTTTTGTTTCAAAATATTTCGGATAAAATCTTCAGCATTACCGCATATTACAGTGACATTTTTTATCCCGAGCAGTTTCAAATTATATCGTACTATATCGGCCAATATCTCATTTTGTTCAATAGATATTACTCGTTTGAAATGTTTTGAAAAATTTATGGTGTCGATTCCGAGACCGCACGTAAGGTCGATACATATGTTACCACTGTAATGTTTTGTTCCTGCACTCTGTTCACTACTGCATTGTTCAAAGGCAAGAGGTGGAATAATACATCTGGCTGCATAAAAAGAAGGTAGTTTTGTACGTGCACGTTGCAAATATTTGACTTGTGTGGCGATGAGTGACGGATTGTTTTTAAGCGAAAGTGCAAGTAATGCAGGATCTTTGTCTATGTTATCCGATATAGATTTCCGTATATCTTCCTGAGTTAACAGTAAAAAGTCCTCCCGTGTCATTGTTTGCCAATTTTCGGTGTCAATATATTGCGTTCTTCATCTACTTTTATGGCTATTGCCGTACATCCCAAAATTAGGTAAAAAAGAGCTACACCCCAAGCCGGAAAGTTTATATTTTCCAATGCAGCAAAACGTGTGGAATTGGCCCAAAGTACGGTTCCGTTCTGTGCGTTTATGCAAATGTGGATAATCCAGCTGATAAAAGAGTTCATGAAACTTAACGGCAAAATAACCCAAATTATGCCGCAAAGAATTATTACGAATGAGGTTAATATTATAACTGGGTTTATCATTAATGAGATTATGGGAATATTGTCAAAATTATAAGCCACTATTGGCATAACCCCAATTTGGGCAGCCACTCCGATAAGAATTGTGCTAAGTAGGGTGTCCACAGCCCTGTTGCGGCTAATTACCCTGCGGTACATTCGTGGATAGAAAAATATAATGGATAGTACAGCCATGAATGACAACTGGAAACTTACATCAAACAGATAGAATGGGTTTACAGCGAGCATAAATGTCGCACATGCCAATACTATATTGTATCCGTTTCCTTGTATTGAACCCCATAGAGCGATTTGTGTGGCAGTAAGCATCATGGCTGCTCTTATTACCGATGGCGACAATCCAGTGCACATGGCATAAATCCATATTGCGATTATGACAATAATGTTTTTTATAATGTGTCCTTGTCGGAAAAGGGCTGTCCAGCAGAAAAGAAGATTGATAATAATGAATACGAATCCTGTATGAAGTCCTGAAACCGAAAGTATATGTGATACACCTGTACGGGCATAAGCATTTTTTAGCGAACGGTCCATAGTGGTGCGATTGCCTGCAACCAAAGCTTGTACCATGCTTTTATCTTCATTATTTAGATTAAGTCTGTCTATGCATTCAGTCATCCATGTCTGCATTTTCCCGGAATAATATCTGATACCATGTTTCGTGGCCTCTATTTTTGCAATGAGTGATCCTGGAACTATGTATGCACGTGAACTTATTCCCCTGCTGCGCATAAGATCGCCGTATCTGCTTCCTGTGGTGTCTATGGGATTTATATATGTCGAGGCTGTTATTTGTTCTCCTAAATATATTTTATAGCAGGTGTCGATGTATAATTCAACTTTTTCATCTGTTTTTAACCATGTTGTATCGTCATATATCCGATATTGACCGATAAATGCAGTTGTTCGTTGCCATCGTCCTGACATGTATGGAGTTTTTGCTATTTCAGCTGTGATGTATAGTTTTTCTCCGCGAGGCATATTTTCTTTTGTGAGAGTGATAGTAGTCGTTAATATGCCCGTAATAATAATTGCAGCAGCAATGTACCATCCACCCGAAGGTAGATTTCTGAATCGCCATGCGCAGATATAAAGTATTGTTGCAACTATGATGACAATGTACAATGGAGCAGATACGAACCTTGATAATACGATTCCCAATGCGAATAGTATCAATATTCTGGCAAATGGCGTTATTCTTAGTTTTTCTGCGAGGTACACTTCTATTGTTTTTTATGAAAATATTAAACAGAGGAATATGTTTTATAAATTATAAATATAGTAAAAACTTGGATATGGATATAAGCGTGCATTCTTATTCTTTCAAATCATTATCCATAGTTCTGAATAGAGCCCAATAAATACGCTAAGTAAAATGGGCTAAAATGGCGTTTTTTTAGTTAAATTTGAAAAATTTGTTACTACTAACTTTAAGGATATGGATCTTAATAATCTAAAAAAATATGCAGCATGTACATTAATGCTGGCTGCTTTGCATGTACCAGTATTTTCACAAACATCAGGTTTTGCAAACGTGGATGCTTCTGTCAATAAGAATGCTGCATATGCTGTTATTGATGGCAATTCTTCAACGGGATGGCAACTGACAGCCGAAAATATTAAAAAGGAACAGAGCCTTTTGCTTCCTCTGGTAAAAGCAGGAGATATAAATTCTGTTATGATGGAGGTTTCAGGAATATCTCGTAATGAACTCTCAGAGATATTGAATATTTATGTGACGTATGACCCGATGAACCTTGGACCTGCCGTGAAATATACGGTCCAAGGCGGTAAAAAAATAATATTTTCATTTCCACCTAAATATGGAGCACATATAAAACTTGTATTTAAGAGTGGTGCGGCAAAACCATTTGTGGTTAGAGAAATTGGAGTCGGATATGCAGAAAAGTCGGACAAAGTTGTTGCACAGTATCCGGATGATCAGAAATGGCGTGATCCAATGATGCCGGTTGAAGAACGTGTTGAAAGCGTTTTGGCAGCCATGACACCTGCTGATAAAATGGAACTCATACGTGAAGGGTGGGGTATCCCAGGTATCCCGCATTTGGGGATTCCTTTCCTGAATAAAGTCGAATCGTTGCACGGTTTTTCATATGGTAGCGGAGCAACTATTTTCCCTCAGTCGATAGCATTGGGTGCAACATGGGATAAAGATATAGCATATGCTATGGGTGAAGCAACAGGAGCTGAAACAGTTGCCGCAAATACTTTGCAAGGATGGTCTCCTGTACTCGATGTTGCTCAGGATGCGCGTTGGGGACGTGTGGAAGAGACATACGGTGAAGATCCTGTACTGGTAGCTGCCATGGGAGGAGCATGGATAACGGGATTTCAATCGCAAGGTGTATTTGCAACTCCAAAACATTTCGGTGGGCATGGATCTACGCAGGGAGGACGTGATTCGCACGATGTGGGACTTTCAGAACGTGAAATGCGTGAAGTGCATCTGGTGCCTTTCCGCCATGCTTTTCGGGATTTGGGATGTCAGTCTGTAATGATGGCATATTCTGACTATCAGGGAATTCCTGTTGCTAAGAGCAATGAACTTCTAAATGGTATTTTACGCGAAGAGTGGGGTTTTGACGGATATATAGTGAGTGATTGCGGTGCCTTGGGAAATCTTACAAGCCGTAAACATTATACGGCTAAAGATTTCATTGAGGCGGCTAATCAGGCATTGGCTGTGGGTATTGCAACTAATTGCGGCGATACTTATAACAATAAGGATGTATTGGCTGCAGCAAATAACGGAGGAATAGAGATGGAAAATCTTGATAATACATGTCGTACTTTGTTAAGGTTTATTTTCCGAAACGGGCTGTTTGAAAATTCTCCGTGTAAGCCACTTGACTGGAATAAAATTTATGAGGGATGGAACACTCCTGAACATAAATCTTTGGCACGCCGTGTATCTCAGGAGTCGATAGTTTTACTCGAGAATAAAGATAACATACTTCCATTATCTAAAAACGGTAAAAAAATTGCTGTGATAGGACCGGGAGCTGATGATTTACAACCGGGTGATTACACGGCCAAACTTCAACCCAATCAGTTGGTATCGGTACTTTCCGGTATACGTGCTGCCGTAGGTGATGAAAACGACGTTATATATGCTAAAGGCGGTGAATTTACGGAGGCTACTGATGCCGATATTGAAGCTGCAGTTAATGCTGCAAAGCAATCAGATGTTGCCGTGTTGGTTTTAGGAGATTGTTCAACCAGTGAGAGTGCAGAAGGCATTGTGAAAACTTCCGGTGAAGCACGTGATTATGCGACGTTGGAACTGCCCGGCAGACAGGTGGATCTGTTAAAGGCTGTTTGCGAAACAGGAAAACCCGTGGTTTTGATACTTCAGGTCGGACGGCCATATAATTTGAGTTATGCAGCTGAAAATTGTGATGCCATTTTGGTAAACTGGCTTCCTGGGCAGGAGGGAGGATATGCCACGGCTGATGTATTATTCGGAGATTACAATCCTGCCGGACGTCTTCCTATTACGTTCCCGCGACATGTGGGGCAGCTTCCTCTGAATTATAACTTTAAAACTTCCGGACGAGGTTATAATTATGTAGATATGGATTTTACTCCTCTTTATCCTTTCGGTTACGGGATGAGTTATACGACGTTTGAATATAATGACTTGGAAGTTAAACAGAATGACAACGGAACTGTTTCGGTCAGTGTGAATGTTACAAATACAGGTAATAAAACGGGAGATGAAGTGGTACAATTATATGTTACCGACATGTATGCAAGTGTTAAAACCAGGGTAACTGAATTGAAAGATTTTGCCCGTATCAATTTGCAACCGGGAGAAACCAAAACAGTATCGTTTACACTGACTCCATATCAGCTGTCGCTTTTGAATGATAAAATGGATAGGGTTGTTGAACCGGGTGATTTTAAGATTATGGTGGGAGGAACAAGTCCTGAATATATTGCAGCAGATAAAATAAAGGATAGTTTCGGTTATGGTGATTCTTCCAAAGGATTAGTTGCGATGTTGGATTATACATCTCTTTATTCAGCCGATTTTGAATTTACCGTTGAAGGAATTACACAGAATGACATAAATAGTGATAAAATTAATGTAATAGTTAATGTTAAAAACAAAGGTAATATTACTGATGTTGGCAAACTTTCGCTCTATGTGAACGGACAGTTTTCACAAATACATCACTATGAACTCGATCCAGGACAGGAAAAACAGATTATGTTCGATATTGACAAAACGCAGCAGAATGCCGATATGGTTTTTGTTTCGAAATATAAAACTTTTGCCTACCATAAGTAGATTTATGAATGATTTTTATTTATGGAAGCCAATAGTTCTGAATGAACGGAAAATTTATGGTTTGTAATGTCGGTAAGGAAAATGTTGAGCAGGTGTGTTATGTCTGATGTTGGATTAACAATTACGTGCTGTGTAATTGGATGGGATACAGATAAATAAAAGCAAACAACTCATGTTTTACATGAGTTGTTTGCTTTTATTACATTTTGTTTTGTTCGTAATAATCAGATTGCTACAAGTCAAGTTTCACGACCGTTATTCCTGCTCCTCCTAACTCTTCATGTTCGTCTTTTGCACTTTTGACCAAATCTACTGTACGCAGGTATTGTCGTATCTCCTCTTTGAGTGCACCTGTGCCTTTGCCGTGAAGTATGCGTACTTCTGAAAATCCGAGCATGATGGCTTCATCAATGAAATCTTGTGTGGCTTCAAGAGCTTCTGTTGCCCGCATACCTCTTAAATCTATCTGTTGACTGAACTGTACACGGCGTTCGGCAGTGTCGTAATTGGTAATTTTGGCTGCAGGACGCAAGTCTCGGGTTATTTTCTTATATTCAGAGTTGGATATGGCCTCAAGACGGTCTGTCTCTATGACGGTGATTATCTGACCGAAGCCTACCGTCGCTTTTTTCCCTTTTATACTCAATACTTCACCTGCTCCGTCTTGACCTTTTATGCGGACCTTTACACCTTCTTCGATTACAAGAGGTATTACGGTTGACAATTTATTGTCTTGAATATTATTGTCTTCTTGCTGTTTTTTGTTTTTACGTTCTGCACGGCGTTGTTCCCGCGCTTTTAATTGCTCTATCTTACGGTCTATGGAAACACTATCTTCAGATGATTGTTCAAGGCTTTTTTTGAATGCATCCATCTGTCGACGTACGGTCAAAGTTTTTTCCTTATCGGCCTGAGACTCTTTTATGACGCGGATGGTGTTTTCTATCTGTTTGTTGGCTTCAGCAGTAATCCTTTGTGCCTCTAATTTGGCCTCTTTAATCAAACGGTTGCGTTCCTCTTTGATCTTTTCAAGTTCACTTTGGTATTTCTCGGCCAGTTCGTCTGTACGTTTTTCAGATAAACGGATGTTGTCGCGCTTATGTTCCCAATAACGACGGTCTCGTGCTATTTGACGCAGTTGTTTCTCAAGATTTATATGGTCTGAACCTGCTTTCTCCGATGCTGTATGTATAATATCTTCTGGCAAACCTATTTTGCGCGCTATTTCTATTGCAAACGAACTGCCCGGCTTTCCTGTTTCCAGACGGAACAGGGGACGGATATTCTGTACATCAAATGTCATTGCCCCGTTTATAATGCCTTTTGCATTGCTCGCGTAATATTTCAGGTTCGAATAGTGAGTGGTGATTACACCGAAACAATGTTTTTGTTCGAGCCTTTCAAGAACTGCTTCGGCTATCGCTCCTCCTATAACAGGTTCTGTTCCTGTTCCGAATTCATCTATCAGTATTAGTGAACGATCGTTGGCATAACGCATTATGTTTTTCATATTCAACAGGTGAGAACTGTATGTGCTGAGATCGTTGTCAATAGATTGTTCGTCGCCTATGTCTATGAAAATACTATCGAAAATACCCATTTCTGAATTCTCGGATGCAGATATTAAAAATCCGCACTGTAACATGTATTGAAGCAAGCCTACTGTTTTAAGGCATACGGATTTTCCACCTGCATTAGGACCCGATATGACGAGTATATGTTTTTCAGATGTGAGCGTAAGGTCCAACGGAACGACTTTTTTACCCTCTTTAGCTAATGTCTGAGCAAGTAGAGTATGCCGTGCATTACGTAATGAGATGGAACTTTCTCTGTTAACGATTGGCATTACACAGTCGTTTGCCAGTGCAAAACGTGCCTTTGCTCTTATTAAATCGATGTCGGTGAGGTAATCACCCGCAATTTCCATATCAGGCAGATCGGGACGTATCTTTTCCGTGAAATTGACAAGTACTTTTATTATTTCCCTCCGTTCGTCATATTCCAACTCTTTGAGTTCATTGTTGAGTTCGACTATTTCTATCGGTTCGATATAAAATGTTTTTCCCGTTGCAGATTCATCGTGGATAAACCCTTTGAGCTTACGTTTGTTGGAAGCTGAAACGGGTATTACAGCCCGTCCGTCACGAATCGATATGGCTGCATCGCTGTCGACTATACCCGAAGATTGTGCCTGCCCCATAATTTGGTGTATGCGGCGTGAAACCTGTCCTTCTTTCTCTTTTATCGTACGGCGGACATTATATAATTCGGGAGATGCACTGTCTTTTATTTTCCCGAATTTGTCTATTATGGAATCTATATGGTTTATGATTTCGGGAAAGCCGTTGATATGTTTGCTAAGTTCTTTTAAGCGAGGATAATCTTCTTTCTCTTTTTCACGGAAGAACAGAACCAAGGCATTTATCATTGCCAGTCCTTTTCTCAATGTAATTATCTCTTCGGTTTCGAGAAATGAACCTATTATATGTATTTTTTTCAAAAAAGGGGTAGTGTCGACGAAACTACCGTCAGGAAATCCGTTTTCCATCATAAGAATGGTACGCATTTCGTTCACCTGCTCAAGAAGAGTCAGAACATGAGAATAATCATTGCTGAAACTGCTCTGATTAAGCTTTTCAATGGCTCCCATAGTAGCACAAAGAGCCTCTGTTTGGCTCTTTATGCGGTTAAATCCTATTTTGTGTTCGAAACTGTCAGGATATATCATTATTTATTTTTTTTGCCTCCTCCGAAAAGTGAAAAATGAACATATCTTTGAGGATTTTCCTTCAGATCTGCCAATAGAAGCGATAAATTGGTGGAGGCTGACACTAACGAATTGTATAATTGTTGATCGTTTACAAATTTTCCTACCGTCCCATCTCCGCTGTTTATCTTTTCTATCGTGGAATTAAGGGAGTTCATGGTTATAGTAATTTCAGAAATAAGTGTAGGAATATTCGATTTGCTGAGTGAATCGCTGAATGTCTCTACGTTATTTATGATATTATCTATTTGTCCGGATTTCTGTTTGAGTGACAAAGAGAGTGCATCCAAATTATCTATAATGCCTTTTATGGAACTTTTTTCACTTTCTACTACATCATTTAAATTTTCGGTTATTGATGCTACATTCGATACTGTGCGGCCCAAATTTTGCCCGTTGTCTTCCAATATTTTATTGAGGTTTTCAAGGGTGGCTACGGCAGTTGTTGCCACATCGTTCAGTTTTTGTTTCAAAAAGTCGAATTCACTCCCGGCGACTTCAAAAAAATCTTTGTCAGCAGTAAGATATAAAGTATCTCCTTGATTGAGGTAATTTTGTGAATTACCTAGTTGTATTTCCACAGCTTTACCACTCATTATGCCCTCACTGAATATACGAGCGGTAGAATTGTCTGGGATTTGATATTTTGATTTTATGGAAAACTCCAATATTATATTGTCCGAATGTTTCGGATCATAACTCATATTACTTACTGTCCCGACTTTAAATCCTTTGATGACAACCGATGCGGATGCTTCCAAACCGTTTACCTGATCATAAACAGCATAATATTTTTTTGTCGAAGTAAATATGTCGGTCCCTTTGAGGAAATTGATTCCCCAATACAGTACCGCTATCATTGCGACTCCGAAAAATCCTATTTTAAACTCCTTACTGACATTAAATTTTCCCATAATCAATTTTTTATTTTTCGTGCTTCACTTATTGAAATAGGTTCACCGTTTAAAAAGGCAACTACAAATGCATCTTTTATATGTTGTCTTATTTTCTTCTGCAAAGATAGTGCTTCTTCGTAAGATGAAACGGCCCCAATATAATATTTATAACTGTTATTTATTATTTTTTCTTCACATTCTCCCCTGTATATGCTGAATACTGAAGAGTTTTTTGCAATTTTCTTAGGAGAACTAGCGACCTGCACCTTATATATCACTTTCCCTTGTTTGGATTGCTTTGCAGAATTTGTACCAGATTTTTCGGATGCTGAAGAAATGTCGGATGTATTGCTTTGTATTTGTTCCGTATCGTCATCATTACGGCTTACTTCATCCAAAATAATGGGAGTACTTTGTCCTTCTACCTGTGCCTTATATTCGCTGAAGGCGTTGAAAAGACATTGAGCATACATGTTTCTGCCTTTTTCAGAGTGGATATATGGCCCCTCGGTTGGATGGGACAGAAAACCGAATTCAGCCAATATGCTGGGCATGGCGGAGTGCCATAATACTAATACAGGGGCTTGTTTTACTCCTCGATTGGACATTTTTGTGTTTTTTGTGAATTGTTTTTGCACCATGTCGGCCAATGTAAGGCTTTGTCCCTGGTAAGAGAATTGCATGAGGGAAAACATTATGAACGATTCGGCCGACCCTGGAGTATAGCCCTGATAATTTGTCGTATAATCCTCTTCATATACGATAACGTCATTTTCCTTCATTGCCACATCCAGATTTTTACCCGCTTTGTCCATACCCATTACCAAAGTCTCTACTCCAGAGGCAGCTCTGCTTTTTGCGGAATTGATATGGATTGAGATAAAAAGATCTGCGCCCGCTTTATTTGCTATATTCCCTCGTTCGTAAAGTTCTACGAATACGTCTGTCTTGCGTGTATATATGACATTTACATCTGGATAATGCTTGT
>CASFSC010000084.1 GCA_949296995.1 uncultured Alistipes sp.
TTGCCAAAAACGTTCCACAATGGGAACCCAAATCACTCGAACAACGTATAAAATGGCTCGATGACGAAGCGGGGAACGTGACATATTTCAAACAAACCGATCTTCCCGGATATGGTATTCTGACAATAGACAGTAAAAAAGACGACATAACATTTTCATATTATCCGGCTTTCGGGAAAAAACCGTTTGACACATTCTCCGTTACCAAGTTAATGAAATAACATAACCGTCATCATTCTCTATGGAAGATATTGCCGCCGTTGCCGACACCATAGCCACGACAAAAGCTGCCGTTGTAGATGTTGCCACATCTACAACGGCTCACAAAATATTCCTGCTTCGTACTCTGGATGAATATTTTTTGGGAATAGGAGTCAATTCGACCTGGGCTGACACGATAACGTTTATTGTAGCCTGCCTGCTTTTAGCCGGCATAATATGGCTATTGGAACGCATAGGCTCGCATCTGATATCTTCCGTTATAAACGTACTGGTAAAACGTACAGTTACGATATGGGACGATTTTTTACATACGCGCAATTTTTTCAGACAGCTGTTCAGAATAATTGCCGGTATGATAATTTTAGGATTGGCAAAACTGATATTTGCAGGATATGGCCCCACCATTTTAAAAATAGCAGATATTATTATAAATATCTATATTATACTTATGGTTTTGGCTGCAATCAGTACATTTCTCGATGCTGCAAACGATGTTTACGAAACAAAACCTCAATCCAAAAGAAAATCTATAAAAGGATATCTCCAGATTGCCAAAATAGTTATATATATAATAGGTGTAATATTGATTATTGCAAAAATATGGGATAAAAATCCTACTGACCTTTTTTTAGGTCTCGGTGCAGCAGGTGCCGTATTTACGCTTATATTCAAAGATACCATCTTGGGAGTTGTCGCATCGTTCCAAATATCATCTCAGGACATGTTGCGTCCGGGAGACTGGATAGAAATGAAATCAAAAAATGCTGACGGTATAGTTACAGATATAAACGTAAGTGTTGTCAAAGTACAAAACTGGGATAACACAACAACCATGATTCCCATATATTCATTAGTGACCGAATCATTCACTAATTGGCGATATATGCAGGAGAGCGGAGGAAGACGTCTGCAAAGACCTCTTCTGATAGATATCAAAAGTGTAGATAAATTGAGTGAAGATCAGATCGAAGGAATTACCCGCAACAGTGAAATAGCTCCTTTAGTCGATGAAATGATGAAGTTATTTAAAGCATGGAACCGCAGCAACTTCACCACCAACCTGGGATTATACAGATGTTATATAGAAACATATCTCAAACATCATCCTGAGATAATAGAGTCACAATCTATAACGGTTAAATACAAGCAGGTAAACGAGGATGGTATTGCCCTGGAGATGTACGCCTTTTCCTCCGAAACAGATTTCACGGCGTATGAACGAGTCATAGCAGACATTTTCGAACATATAATATACGTTGCCAATATCTTCTCAATTAATCTATTCCAACGTCCAAAATCATAACTTTATAAAAGGTTTGCACACACACTTCGATAATGTCAATAACACAGACAAGGGAACTCGGTTAAGCCGGTTCCCTTGTCTATTTAAATAAATCCCCTTCGAACAAATTTACTCCTGATTTTGTTCGGCGATTATGCGCATCGCAGCATCCAGAATAGCTGTATCATCCAACGTAACCACACCGCCATCAGGGCCCATTTCGATATGAATTCCAACCGGAGAACTATCTTTACCGCATGGCTGAGTCCCTCCGAAATAATTACGCACTGTATTAACATCTATTCCAAGTTCATCTGCAATACGCTGCGAACTGCCACTTGGCAATTTGTCTTTTATTCGACGCAGCTCATTAAATGTAATCACCATATCAGCTGAAGTTTTAGTTTGTATTTTGGATATTTTAAAGATACAACTTTATCCGATTATTTCAAAATAAGATTTAAAGTTTTTTTAAGAACCGACCGATTTTGTCTTCAAACCGGACGAAATGACACTTTTGCATGTCATAAATCCTGACAAAAACACTCATTTGTCAGAATAATCCGCTTGGCATAAAGATTGTTAATATAACGATTAAAAAACTGAAAAAAATAACTTAAAAATACTTTAATATTATGGGAAAAATTATTGGAATCGACCTTGGTACAACCAATTCATGCGTTGCCGTAATGGAAGGTAATGAACCAGTGGTAATACCTAACAGTGAAGGACGACGTACAACGCCATCTATCGTAGCATTTGTAGACAACAACGAACGTAAAATAGGTGATCCTGCAAAACGTCAGGCTATTACCAATCCTGAACATACGATTACATCTATCAAACGTTTCCTGGGTGAAACATATGCTCAGGTACAAAAAGAAATCCCTCGTATGACATATAAAATCGTCAGAGGGGACAACAATACACCTCGTGTGGATATAGACGGACGTCTTTATACACCTCAGGAAATTTCAGCAATGATTCTTCAGAAAATGAAAAAAACAGCTGAAGATTACCTTGGTGCAAGTGTAGACGAAGCGGTAATAACAGTACCGGCATATTTCTCCGACTCGCAACGTCAGGCTACAAAAGAAGCCGGTGAAATCGCAGGGTTGAAAGTTCGTCGTATAATCAACGAACCGACAGCAGCTGCTTTGGCTTACGGACTCGACAAATCTAATAAGGATATGAAAATCGCTGTATATGACCTCGGTGGTGGTACATTCGATATATCTATCCTTGAATTAGGAGACGGTGTGTTCGAAGTTAAATCAACAAACGGTGACACACACCTCGGTGGTGATGACTTCGACCAGGTTATTATCGACTGGATGGCTGAAGAGTTCAAAAAACAGCATAATGTAGATTTGCGTAAAGACCCTATGGCTTTGCAACGTTTGAAAGAGGCTGCTGAAAAAGCCAAAATCGAGTTGTCAAGCTCTACTTCTACAGATATAAATCTGCCTTACATAATGCCGATAGACGGTATTCCACAGCACCTTGTAATGAATCTTACTCGTGCTAAATTCGAACAGTTGGCTGATCATTTGATACGTGCGACTATCGAACCTTGTAAGAAAGCCATGCAGGATGCAGGTCTTACAAAAGACCAAATCAATGAAGTTATACTTGTAGGTGGTTCTACACGTATACCTGCAATTCAGAAAGTTGTGGAAGATTTCTTCGGTAAAACTCCATCTAAAGGTGTCAACCCGGATGAAGTAGTAGCCATAGGTGCTGCAATACAAGGTGGAGTCCTGACAGGTGAAGTTAAAGACGTATTGTTGTTGGATGTTACTCCGCTGTCATTGGGTATCGAAACTCTCGGAGGTGTATTTACACGTCTTATCGATGCCAATACGACTATTCCGACTCGTAAGAGCGAAGTATTCTCGACTGCTGCTGACAATCAGCCTTCCGTAGAAATACACGTTTTGCAGGGTGAACGTCAGATGGCTCGAGACAACAAGACTATTGGACGTTTCCACCTCGATGGAATTCCTGCTGCGCCAC
Organism: uncultured Alistipes sp.; assembly: GCA_949296995.1. Taxonomy (GTDB): domain Bacteria; phylum Bacteroidota; class Bacteroidia; order Bacteroidales; family Rikenellaceae; genus Alistipes_A. The sequence goes on from CASFSC010000084.1 coordinate 3,521, forward strand.
GTGGTGTGCCACAGATTGAAGTTACTTTCGATATCGATGCCAATGGTATTTTGAATGTATCTGCAAAAGATAAAGGTACCGGTAAAGAACAGAAAATACGTATCGAAGCATCTTCCGGACTTACGGAACAGGAAATACAACGTATGCGTGACGAAGCCAAGGCTAACGAAGCTAAGGACAAGGAAGAACGTGAAAAGGTAGATAAGATAAACGCTGCGGACAGTATGATATTCTCTACTGAAAAACAGCTTAAAGAGTACGGAGATAAAATACCTGCCGATAAGAAGGGTAATATCGAACAAGCTCTTGAAAAACTGAAAGAAGCACACAAAGCTCAGAACATTGCTGATATTGACAAATACACAAAAGAACTCAATGACGCATGGCAAGCTGCTTCACAGGATATCTACAATGCTCAGAATCAGGCTCAGGCCGGAGCACAGGGTGCAAGTGCCGGCAGCCAAAATACGGGCAGTCAGAATGCAGGAACCAACACTGGCAACGGTAATTCTGAAAACAACGTTACCGACGTAGAGTTCGAGGAAGTTAAATAGGACTAACGTTCGAACTTGAATAATATAACAAAAGAAGAGGCGTATCCTTCGCGGAGACGCCTCTTTTTTTATTCAATCATACACAGAGGAGATATTTAAGTGAAAGAATGTTATTTAAAAAGATAAAATTCACCCCATGTCATAAAAATTTTATCTCTATTCACATCTGACCATCTGTCATAATTCAGCCAATGAGGCTCACGATGATCTATGGTATGGTTCATCTCATTTTCATGACCTGTTATAACAAGATCGGGGGCAAATCCTTCGACGAGCTCTGCTGTAGGATATGTCCAACAATTAACAAGAAGTACATCCGTCTTGACCTGATCTTTCACTTTACTTATCCATTCCAAATCATCATTATTGGATTGGTCACCAGTATGTGCGACACTATATCCCTCCGGGAAGGTAACGACATAAACATTATTAATCAAATCGGGTCCTTGATGACCGGGAAATATATTGACTTTCACATTACGAGCTGTTCCAAAATCAAAAGCTTCTGATATAACATCTTCAGACCTCATATGCTTAATACATGGGTCTGTATTATCAGGCCATAAATTGGCAGGAACAATTACACTCTTCCCTGCCTTCGTAAACATATCTATTACTTTCGGATCGGCATGATCGCCATGAGCATGAGTGATAAACATGATATCGCATTTATCAACTATTTTCTGCATGATTTCATCGGGAGTATAAGGTGTATCGTAATCCTTACCTCCGCGGAAAAGATCGAATGCAACCGTAGCCGATGGTGTACGTACCACAAATCCATGGTTATACAGTTTATATATCATCATCCCTTTTTTCAATGGTTGTTCCAATGCTTTTGCTACACGGCCTATACGCGTGGCTACAAAATCATAAAGCGCAGGGGAATCATCAAGTCTCGTATCGTGTAAAATAGCATCGAGATTAATCAAGGCCGAGCGTCTGGCAAGAGATTCGTCAACTGATGGCGGATATGAATTCAAAACTTCATCTATCACGGTAAAAGCCTGACGAGTCTGTTCAAGCAGAAATTCGTCTGCCCTATCCCAATATTCTTCACGTCCTTCTGTTCCGGTCCAGGCATAAATACTATTTGATGAAACGAACAAAAACAGTACAGAAAAAACTAATTTCACAAAAACATCATTCATAACTATTCAAATTTTAGGTTAATCTATGGCAAACAATAAAATCAGCAATAAAAAAGTTAATATAATTAGATTTTTTTAATTGTCAAATTCAGTTTGCAGATATTCCGTATCAAACTATACTTTAACTTTGCACAACACAATAAAAAATAGTGCCATGTATAAAGATTTTCTCGATTTCACTGTAAATCTGGTCAAAGAAACGGCAAAAATACAGTTGAAATATTTCAGAGGCAATGATCTTTCGATCAAAACAAAATCCAATGTTTTCGATGTGGTTACACGTGCCGACAAAGAGAGCGAAGAATTTATTGCAAATACGATAATGCAACATTATCCTGACCATAAGATATTGGGTGAAGAGGGTGGTTATCGTGGTAATGCCGACAGTGAATATATGTGGGTAGTAGATCCGTTGGACGGGACGACAAATTACAGTCAGGGATTACCGCTTTTTTGCATTTCAGTCGCTTTGCAACATAAGGGTGAGACAATAATGGGAGTAGTTTATGCACCATACATCGAAGAACTGTTTACCGCCACAAAAAACGGTGGAGCATATATGCAATGCGGTTCCAAAGCTCCCCAAAAAATCGAAGTTTCAAAAAAACAATCACTCGACATTTCAGTCATAGGAACAGGATTTCCTTATGATAAAGATATTTATGCAGAAAATAACAGCGAAAACATTGTACGCATATTACCTCATGTCAGAGACATACGACGCATGGGAACAGCAGCTTACGATGTATGTTGCGTAGCTTGCGGAATGTTGGATGGATTCTGGGAAATGTCGCTCCACGTCTGGGATGTATGTGCAGCAAACCTTATATTGACAGAGGCTGGAGGAATTATAGTAAATTATCGCAATGACCGTGGAATTTCAATCATAGTTGGAAATGAAACCATTGTCAACAAAATCGGCACATTCATAAAATAAGAGATGATACATACTAAATCCCATTTGCTACGATACAACAAAATTTAATTTGACATATAAATATAAATAAGAAACGGCCCATAAATATGGGCCGTTTCCATTGTTCAATTATAAATCAACCTTCAGTCATTTACCAACTCATGCTGGACTATATCTACGACAGCTCCTGATTTATATACCGTTTTATACATACCGTCCTGAATAACGAAAGCAGCATCGTCTACAAAATCGGATGCATAATCAAATATAAAATCAATAACGACATCGCCTTTTTTATTGATATAGCCACACATCCCGTTCCGACTGACTGCCATAAGACCGCAACTCATCTCTCCGACATAATCATATTTAAACGGAACTATATTATTGCCATTACGATCAAACAGTCCTGCTTTACCGTCCATAACGGCAATCAC
>CASFSC010000085.1 GCA_949296995.1 uncultured Alistipes sp.
CCGGCCTTTGTTGTCATTGTCACCCGGTAATAAACATCCGATGTCACGCCCTCCAATGATATTTGATTACCGGTATCACCCATTACCGACCATACATTACCATTACTGCTCTTTTCCCATTTCCATGAACGTATTCGGGCGCCGAAATAATTCAACCCGATTGTAACATCACCATACTTTTTCACATAAACAATACTGTCCGCTCCCTCTACTCCGTTCACTTTACTGTAAAGACTATAAGGTCCTACCCAACCTTCTCCTTCCACATGAAGCGAAAACATCTGAGTACTCTTAACACCCTTGCTATTTACATAATGAGCACGATAGATTTTAGACGTATTTAAAGTGATTTCCCGTTCATTGCTGGTACATTCAGGATCATCCTCCCAACTCCATGTGCCATCTCCTGTCTCACCAGATTGAAGAAAAGCCTTAAGACGAACAACACTTCCCTTTGGAATACAATTTACTCCCGGGCGTGCATAAGTTTTACCACCATAACTCACCTCACCGTCCAACGAAGTCGGTACTAATGTTTTATTCTCCAACGGATCAAGCGTACACATCAGTGTAGTAAAGCCCAAATGGTCATATCCACCACTGTTACCGCCATAGAAACCACCACCGGCATCAATACCATCTCCCATACTCATCATCTCATGACTACAAGGAACTTCTACACCTCGGATATTCTCATAGTAATTCACAACGCGAGACCACACAGGACGTCCTCCACCATAAGTATAACTTATTGGAGGAAATACACCATTACTATTCGTATACGTCGTATTGGGAAGGTTTTCCAGACCAACATTATGAGCAGCCACATACTCAAGTCCGGCTCCAACACGATCGTTTTTAAACGCATACAAATCATCTCCTTGATTACGTCCGATACCACACAAATCGGCAGTTAACCCGGCTGCCATGTTGGCATGTCCCTGGTCACGGTTAGATTCCTGCATCTGCCCCAAGAAACCAAACGGACCACGGTCATCTTCATACAAAATCCAAATCAGATTATCTATTGATTCTGCATAATCATGATCCTCCATATATTTAAAATACTCCATTCCGGCATTATAAAGGAAAACGTCGTCACAAAGAATTCCCATACTAACCGCGCACATCACATTACATAATCCCCAATTTGACCAGTAATGATCTTCCGGAGTACCGTGACGATCTTCCAAGAAACCAAATGTCACCGGCTGGAATACAGAGAGCATCCATTCCTTGAAACGCTTAAAATCTTCAGGTTTCCATCCTTCATAATCACGCATTATTTCAGCCGCATTGGCAAATTCATAGCCATAAAGACCAGAAGCCAAACTCACATTACTATTACCCGTAACTTTCTTACACACTTTGGCCCAAGCATTCAATATCTCGATGGATTTATCCGCATATGCGGTATTACCTGTCAACTTCCACACTAATGCACACTGATAAGCAGTAGCTACATCTCTATAAGCAGCACCATAATTATCTGGTTCGGGCTCCCAAACACAACTTCCACCTCGAATGATTTTTTTTGTTGGGTTAGGACGCCAGTCCAAATTAACATGTCCACTGGTCATTAACTTCTTAAAAGCAGAGGCCCACGGTTCTTCGTTTGCTTCTATCTTTGCCTTTGTGCGATCAAAATCTTCTTGAGTATGCAAAGCACCCGGATGAATAAAACCTTGTGCTTTTATGCTTAAAGAACCACACAACAATGCAATCAATAATAAACTCTTTTTCATAGCGTTAAATTTATAGTTTTTGCAAACTTAATAATAAAGCCAAAAATCCACATGGATAAATAAATCCAAAAACTACACTAATCTGAACCATAATATTTTTAATCATTTATCAAGGAACAATTTTTAGAATATTTTATTGACTTAAAAACCACCTTGAATAAAACAATCCCATATTTTGTGTCTTTTTATCTCGCCATATATAAAAAAGTATACCTATCTTTGAAAAGAAATAGAAACACTTGATATATGAAAAACAAACAGTTCTTAAAAGCACTTTTTATCTTAATCTGTCTTTCTTTGTCATGCGGAAATATCAATTCAAAAAAATTCACCCATCCCGGTATACTGCATACAGAACAACGTTTCAAACAGATTAAGAATCTTATAAACAATAAAA
>CASFSC010000086.1 GCA_949296995.1 uncultured Alistipes sp.
ACTACGTAAGGCAACAATTTTTTATAGTTCATATCCTGGATTTTAGCATACTCAAGCTGCAAAGTAAGTAAGAATATTCGGATTTTCTAAGCTTAATAATTTATTTTGGAGTAAATTTGTTGGTTGATTCGGAAAAATGACGGATATTTGTCAATTCATTTAAAGCATGCCGACACTCGACGACATAAAACGACCTATCGAAGAGCATATACGCCGTTACGAAGAGTTCGTATCACGAATTCTGCAAAGCGACAGCGAATATGTATCGAATATTTGTGCCTATATGCTTTCCAAAAGAGGGAAACAGATGCGACCTTTACTGGTTCTGCTAACGGCAGCCTTGCATGGCAAAATCACCCAAGACAGTTATGTCGGAGCCGCAATGATAGAGATGGTTCATTCAGCCTCCCTCATGCACGACGACGTCATAGACGAAGCAGACATGAGACGTGGAGCTCCTTCGATAAATGCGATATGGAAATCTCATACAGCCGTTATTGCAGGAGATTTTATTTTGGCAAGGACCTTTCACGGATGCATGGAACACGGGAACATAGAGATAATACGTGAAGTGACACGTTCGGTATATGAAGTTTCCGAAGGAGAGTTGATTCAGACAGAACAGACCGAAAGCCTCTCTATGACAGAATCCATATATTACAATATCATAGAGAAAAAAACAGCGGCTCTGTTAATGGCATGCGGAGCTGTAGGGGCTATGTCCGGAGGAGGTTCTGCAAAACAGATCGAAAACATGCGATCTTTCGGCAAATATTTAGGTATGGCTTTCCAAATCAAAGATGATATTCTCGATTACTCACCGTCCGACATTACAGGCAAACCCATGTGCGGAGATATAAAAGAGCGTAAAATCACGCTCCCTTTGCTGTACATACTCGATAATTCTTCAACAGAAAGACGGCAGGAACTTATATCGAAACTTGAAAATGCTGCAACTTCAACCGAAGATGCAGACTATCTTTATAATGCGGTAATAAATGGTGGTGGTATGGAATATGCTGCCACACAAATGGAAAGGCTTAAAAACCAAGCGTTGACCTATCTTTCGGATTATGCACCATCTAAAGAACGAAAAAATTTAGAGCAATTTGCAGAATATGTTCTTGAAAGGAAAAAATAACTTTTTGAGGGCCGAAACTCATACCATTAGGAAAAGCTAAAAAAGAATTAAGAGATATATTTTCCATATACAGAGTCAATTATAACGATACATAAGTAATAAAAAATGTTTGAAAATTTAACCGATAAACTCGAACGGTCATTCAAGATTCTCAAAGGCGAAGGCCGGATAACCGAAATCAATGTAGCCGAAAGTCTGAAAGAGATACGCCGCGCGCTGATCGATGCCGACGTAAACTATAAAGTAGCCAAAACGTTTACCGATGATGTCAAACAAAAAGCACTCGGACAAGATGTTTTGAAGTCGGTGAAACCAGGTCAGATGATGACCAAAATAGTGCGGGACGAACTTGCCGTTCTTATGGGCGGCACCATGACCGACATTAATCTTTCAGGCAATCCTGCCGTCATACTTATAGCAGGACTTCAGGGTTCCGGTAAAACGACTTTTTCAGGCAAACTGGCATCCTTCATAAAAAGCAAAAAAGGACGTCAGGTTTTATTGGTCGCAGGCGACGTCTATCGTCCTGCAGCTATAGATCAACTGAAAATTTTAGGAGAACAGATAGGTGTCGAAGTATATACCGAAGATGGCAACAAAAATCCGGTTGAAATTGCCCAAAATGCGATAAAATATGCAAAATCAAAAAATATAAATACCGTTATAGTCGATACCGCGGGTCGTTTGGCCGTAGACGAACAGATGATGCAGGAGATTACAGCGATCAAAAATAGTGTACAGCCAAGTGAAACACTATTCGTAGTAGACTCCATGACAGGTCAGGATGCAGTCAACACGGCTAAAGAATTCAACGACCGACTCGATTTCGATGGAGTAGTACTTACCAAATTGGACGGTGATACACGTGGTGGTGCAGCCATTTCCATCCGCGCCGTAGTAAATAAACCGTTAAAATTCGTAAGTACAGGCGAAAAGATGGATGCACTTTCGGTATTCCATCCGGAACGAATGGCCGATCGTATTCTCGGAATGGGTGATATAGTATCATTGGTTGAAAAGGCACAGGAACAATACGATGAAGAAGAAGCTCGCAAACTGAAAAAGAAACTGGTCAAAAACCAGTTCAATTTCAACGATTTCCTGGGTCAGATCAACCAGATCAAGAAAATGGGTAATCTCAAGGAGATAGCCTCGATGATTCCGGGTGTAGGTAAAGCGTTGAAAGATGTTGAAATAAGCGACGACGTGTTCAAACAGACCGAGTCGATAATCTTCTCGATGACCCCTGCCGAACGTGAAAATCCCGAAATAATCAACGCCAGCCGTAAACAGCGCATAGCGAAAGGGAGCGGCACGACGCTGCAGGAGGTAAACCGCCTGCTAAAGCAGTTCGAAGACACCCGCAAGATGATGAAAACGGTCGCCGGAGGCGGAGTGCGCGGCATGATGGCAAATATGAAGGGAAGAAGAAGGTAATTCTTAAAATAATCGAAACACTAAAACAGCAAAGCCATGAAAAAAGAGACAGCGATCCACTTTTGCGTATTGGCGGCATTATTATTATCGGCGTGCGGCCAGGCAAAAAAGCCGGGTTCATATACCGTAGAAGGTACAGTGACCGACTCTTCGGCCAATGGCACGACGATATACAT
>CASFSC010000087.1 GCA_949296995.1 uncultured Alistipes sp.
TATTCCCCATAGCCAATTAAAGAAAAACGCTCCCCAATTCCACCCTTTAATTGCCTCCGGGACATCTGAAGTATGGCCGGAATCTATTGTTTCCGGCTCTGTTACCGGTGCGACAAATTCAGGACGATTTATTGTCCCGTCATCATTTATATACGAACCAAGTTCTTTCCTAACCATATCGTCAAAATCGAAACGGCATGCAGGCAGCCATTCGTTCATACTTTCTTCAGTTACAAGGATATCGTCCATTAATTGAAGATCTCTTACCTTTCTTGCAGAATAGGGACCGAATGTCTCTCCATCCATTTGTACATAAAACTTATATTGCATGTTTTTCAAATTAATCGATCTGATAACAAATTATTCATTCTTATTCTGATCAGCGTACTCAACCTCGATGCTTGTTGTCACTTGTAACGGATATGAAAAAATTTCTGCCATTACTCCGCCTATTTTCGGATTATTGGTATTACATACCAAAGTGTATTGAGAAAGATGGTTAATCAAGCGTTGGGTATAGCCGTTATTGTCTCTGTTCAGCAAGTCCAGAATAAGTTTCACGCCGATAGTAGTTACAAAATTGATATCTGCGGAGATTCCTGGTTCAAATGACCCGACTTCACCCATGTATAAATGCGTATTGGCGTTTACCCGCCCTGATGTATCTCCAAGAGCCGCTATAAAATCTGAATATGCAGGCATACCTTCAGGCAAACAATAGAAAATTTCACCTGCAAATGCCCTTTCCCAAAAGCCAATGGAAACAAAAGGCATTTTATAAGGTTTGGCCAGTATTGAATCTGCATATAAATCACCTTCTCTGTTATCTGCACATCCTACGATTACCGTATCAGGGCCACAGAACTGTTCGATAACATCTAACGCTATTTCTTGAATCATTTTTGTCGAAGTCTCGACCTGTGCGCATGGATTAATTTGCAGAATACGCTCTTTGACAGCCATGACTTTATATTTCCCGACATCCTGAATTCCGCATTGGTGACGACAGATATTATGATATCCCATAATATCCATATCGACCAGAAAGAATCTGCCTACTCCTGCTCTGGCAAGTTCCAGAGCAACCAGACTCCCTACCGATCCGCATCCGATTATTATGGCTCCTTTTTTCAGCATAATATCTGATTCAAGAATACCGGTATTCCGGGAGAACAGATCGATTTTCAATTCTACCGGGACAAGCTCACATATAATATCTTCGTTTGTTCTGAAAACAATCTGACCATTTTCATAATATCCTGAAAGCATATCGTTAATATCCGATTCTTCCGGTTTTGCTGCGTAAAAATGCCCTAGAAGAACCGGTTTTGCACCACCCATCGCCATTGACGGCTCTTTGGTATCAATTATATTGTAGTAGTTGCTATCTTCGTGGTAATATCCCCATAAAGGCAGATCTTGATCAGCGATATTATTCGGGAAACAAACAGTCGGCACACGACGTTTCCCTTTCATAAATTTATTTGCATCAATCATTTTGCTGTAAATTATAAATAGTTTTTACTCATCATCTGCATCTGTCCCGACATTTACCGTGCACTTGTATTGTTCGCCGTTTATAGTTGCTATAATAGTCGAAACACCTGGCTGTTTTGCCTCGACTTGTCCATTGTCGGTTACATCGGCAATATCTTTCTTTTCGGAACTCCATAAAATATTTGCGGTATCCTTTGCCCCTTCCAAAACCAGTCTGTGTTTCTGACCGACTCGTAAAAACAATTCCGTATTTTGTAGTTTATAGTCAGAAACTTTATCTTTGGGAATATAAGGTTTATGGCTATCATCTTTTTTCAACCATGATATTATAGTTTCAGTCCCTTTTATGCAGCCGTTAATCGCTGTTTTGATAGAAAAAGCAGATAGAATCAATAATATCAGAGCTGTCAGGCAAAGTATTTTATGTTTTTTTAAAAGTGTCCAAATTTTTTTGAGATCATCTACCCACAAAGAATTGTCGTTGCGTGATTCAGTAAAAATTCTTTGTTGTACGTTCTCGTGATTTTCATTAATATTCTCATCACGAGAATCTTCCGTTAGATGACCTTGAATCGGTTCATATCTGTGAGAGCGTTCAATGATGGGATTAAGATCGCTCTCATTGCCATCATAATATCTCAGCTTGAAATATTCATCAGGAATAATATCATTTCCGACTTCAAAATCTATCCGTTTATAAGGTGGACGATTATATTGAATTTCCGTATTCTCATCAGGATTACTCATATAGTACATAGTTAACCGGAAATATGGGTCTATATTTACTAAGCCTGAAATTACGCCATTAGGATTCTGACGGGCAAAAGTCGCATTTGTCCTGTCATCCGTAGAAGAGAATACATCCAATGAACCAGGGTGTCTATGCCACAGTCCAAGTAGTTCCAACGGTATTTTATATTGATTTGCTACA
>CASFSC010000088.1 GCA_949296995.1 uncultured Alistipes sp.
TTGCCAAAAAAATGGGGTTCAATATGATTCGTAAACATGTGAAGGTGGAACCTGCCCGTTGGTATACTCATTGTGATGAAATGGGCATTTTAGTTTGGCAAGATATGCCGAGCGGGGACATAAATGATGTCGATTGGCAAAACAAACATTATTATGAAGGTTCAGAACGTGTCCGTTCGGCAGCTTCTGAAGCGTTATATCGCAAAGAGTGGAAAAATATAATGGATTTCGGACATAATTATCCATCTATAGTTGTATGGGTCCCTTTCAATGAAGCATGGGGGCAGTTCAAAACCGCTGAAATAACGGAATGGACTAAAAATTATGATCCGTCCCGTTTGGTTAATTCAGCCAGTGGTGGAAATTTCTTCCCTGTGGGTGATATAATGGATTTGCACAATTATCCGGCACCTGCAATGTATCTGTATGACGGTCGTGTGGCATCTGTGTTGGGTGAATATGGAGGTATTGGCATGGCTGTTGAAGGGCATCTTTGGCTTAGCGATCGTAATTGGGGCTATGTGCAGTTCAAATCGGTAAAAGAGGTGACGGACGAATATGTGAAATATGCAAAAATGTTGAAAGATCTTGTGAAAAAAGGTTTCTCTGCAGCCGTTTATACACAAACTACCGATGTAGAAGGTGAAGTAAATGGATTGATGACTTATGATCGTAAGGTCATTAAACTTGAACCTGAACGTGTGCGTCAGGCAAATATGGAAGTAATCAATGAATTGAATGAATAAAATCGTTATATGAAAATAAAAAAGATTTTTGTCAGTACGATTTTGTGTGTTCTGATGGGCGCAATGTACGGTGTCGTTGTATCCGGATGTGCCCATAAAGTGGAACCTCAAAAACCTGAATTGTTTCCTGCATCGAATTTTGATACCATACTCCATGGTTTACAAGTGTCGCTGTATACCTTGACCAACCAAAATGGAATGGCTGTGCAGGTAACTAATTACGGTGCACGTATCGTAGACCTTTGGGTGCCTTCGAAAAACGGCGATTTTAAGGATGTTGTTTGGGGATATTCCAATATCAAGGATTATCTCGATTCTCCTGACGTTTATAGTGGGCCTGTCGTGGGCCGATATGGAAACCGTATAGCCAAGGGGCGTTTCGTATTGGATGGTGAGGAATATCAACTTACTATAAATGATGGTGAGAACCATATACATGGGGGAAGTAACGGCCTGTGGAATAGAATATGGACCGCTCGCCAATATACCAATGATGATGGTGAAGAAGCTGTGGAGATGACCTATTTCTCACCTGATGGTGAAGAGGGATATCCAGGAAATATGAATATTAAAGTTACATATACGGTTGGGAATGAGAATACGCTGAGAATAGGTTATGAAGCTACGTCTGATGCGACTACGATAGTCAATCTTACAAGTCATTCCTATTTTAACCTTCATGGTACTTCGGCAAAGAGTACCAATTCCCATATTTTGACTTTGAATGCCGATTCGTTTACACCTACCGATGCGGAGTTGATTCCTACGGGGGATATAACAAGAGTGGAAAATACTCCTTTGGATTTTCGTCAACCTACCGCTATCGGGGAACGTATAGAGGCTGATTATGAACCGTTGCATTTTGCAAAAGGTTATGATCATAATTGGATATTGAATAAGACTTCGAATGAAATATCGCTTGCTGCGAGTCTTTATGAACCGGAAACAGGTATTGTTATGAATGTGTTGACAGATCAGCCGGCAATACAGTTTTACAGCGGTAATTTCATGAATGGAACTGAAACTGGGAAACGCGGAGATAAACACAATTACCGTACAGGTGTTGCATTGGAAACGCAGAACTATCCTGATGCTCCTAATCATTCCAATTTCCCGTCAGCAGTTCTGAAACCCGGAGATACATACAAACATGTATGTATTTATGAGTTTGGGGTTCAAGAATAGATTGACATAAAATTTGTTTTATCACCTTTCTATACTCTTTAATATATGGGTAATATATTAATTAAAGGTTGTATTGTTTTGCCGATGACTGCGGCATTGGAAGATGAACAAAAATTGTTTGCCGGAAATATCGGCATAGCATCTGGTAAGGTAGTTTTTGCAAGCGATTCTGTCGAAGAATATGATGCGTTTCTGAAGCAATATGGCGAAAAATTGACGATTATAGATGGCGCAGGGTTTGTGGCTATGCCCGGACTGATAAATCTGCATAACCATGTATCTATGAGTCTTATGCGCAGTTATGCCGACGATATGCCTCTTATGCCGTGGTTGAATGAGAAAATATGGCCTTTTGAGTCAAAACTGACAGCAGAAGACATAGCTCTCGGGGCACGCCTTGGAATTGCCGAAATGTTGTTGGGAGGAACGACCGCTTTTGCCGATATGTATTGGATGACCCGTTATATTGCTGAAGAGGCTGATAAAATGGGAATACGTGCATTGATAGGCTCTTCTTTTCTCGATGGACGTACCGATGAATTCAAAACCGATATTGCATATTTGGCAGAACGTTATGTGAAAAATAAAAACACGACGGTCCAAATTGCAGCTGCTCCACATGCTCCATATACATGTTCTCCGGAAACGATTAAGGAGGGCTTGAAAATGTGTGAGAAATATGGAGTTGGAGTACATACCCATATAAGCGAGACTCGGGATGAAATAGCAATTATAAAAGAAAAATATAATAAAACCCCTGTCGAATATTTCAGGGATTTGGGTATGTTCGATTATCCTACATTGGCTGCTCATTGTGTGTGGGTGGATGAAAAGGATATGGAAATAATGGTTCGTTACAGAGTGTCGGTTGCTCATAATCCGCAGTCGAACATGAAGTTGGCAAGCGGTGCTGCTCCTGTGGCAAAAATGGTTGAACATGGATTGAATGTGGGTATCGGAACCGATGGACCATCCTCTAATAACGACTTGGATATGTGGGATGAAATGCGTACCGCATCTTTGTTGCAAAAACTTGTAAACTATAATCCTTGTGCATTACCGGC
>CASFSC010000089.1 GCA_949296995.1 uncultured Alistipes sp.
TGGCTGAGGAATATCAGTCGATAGGGATATTGCAAATCGATGCTCATGCCGATTTGCGCGCTGCTTATGAGGGTTTTACATATTCTCATGCTTCTATCATGTATAATGTTATGCGTGAAAATAGAAATATAGGTTCGTTGGTTCAGGTCGCTTTGCGGGATTTTTGTGAGGATGAAGTCGATTATTATCGTAATGATGAACGAATTCATGTTTTTATGGATAATGCTTTATCTGATAGAAAAATGAGAGGGGAGAATTGGGATTCTATATGTACGGATATAGTAGAAAATCTTCCGGAACATGTGTATGTGAGTTTTGATATAGATGGCTTAAGCCCTGATAATTGTCCTAATACGGGAACTCCCGTTCCGGGAGGTCTTTCTTTTAATGAGGCCGTTTATTTACTTGCCAAAATAGTCGATTCGGGTCATCGTATTGTAGGTTTCGATTTGTGTGAAGTCGCCCCTGGAAAAGATAATGAATGGGATGCAAATGTTGGGGCACGTATTTTGTATAAATTATGTAATCTATCATTGAAATCGAAATTATAATATGACACGTGTCGTAAGCTTTAGAAAAAAAAGACGATATTTTATACGGTCTGAACGCCATTATCGGTTTATGCATAGTCCTTGGGCCGGGGGCGTTGTCCTTGTAATATTCGCTGTATTGGCAATTATTCTTGCCAATGTGGATGCCACAAAAGAGTTTTATCATCATGTCCTGACATCCGATTTTACAATAGGGTTCAAAAATTTCAATATTACCAGAAATGTCGAGCAATGGATAAACGATGGGTTGATGGTAATATTCTTTTTTTATGTCGGTCTCGAGATAAAACGGGAAATAATTGCCGGACAATTATCCAATGTCAAACAGGCTGTTCTCCCTATTGCTGCAGCTATCGGTGGAATGATCGTTCCTGCATTGATATATATGATATTTAATAATGGGGGAGTGTATGAATCAGGATGGGGTATTCCGATGGCGACCGATATTGCGTTTGCATTGGGTATTCTTTCATTGCTCGGGAATAGAGTGCCCATATCGCTGAAAATATTTCTTACGGCTTTGGCTATAGTGGATGACCTGGGGGCGATATTGGTAATAGCTCTGTTTTATTCAACCGATATAAATTTTGCAATGTTGGCTATTGCAGCTATTGTTTTTGTCATATTGATTTTACTGAATCGTTTTAATGTATATAAAATGAGGTATTACCTCATTCCCAGTATAGTGTTGTGGTTGCTGTTCTTGCACTCGGGAATACATGCCACTATTGCAGGTGTATTGATTGCCATGACCTTGCCGTCTACTCCCCGCTTTTCCAAAAAGTACTATTTGTACAAAACAAGATATTTTATTTCCGAATTCAAACATTATGACCGTGAAGGAGTTGAGGTGCTTGGCAATCCCCGTCAATTACGTACTTTGATGACCAATCGGCTTGTTACGGCGAATGCTATCAGTCCGTCCCAAAGACTGGAATATTCTTTGCATCATTTTGTGGCATTTTTTATCATGCCCGTGTTTGCGCTTGCCAATGCGGGTGTGGAGATAAGTACGTTCGGAGATTTGCATGTGTTGGGGAATCATCAAGGTCTGGGTATATTTTTAGGTTTGGTTGTCGGTAAACCGTTGGGAATATGTCTGCTGTCCTGGTTGGTGATAAAGTTGGGGTGGGGAGCGTTACCCCCTGGGGCAACATGGAAATCTCTTATCGGTGTAGCCATATTGGGCGGAATAGGATTTACAATGTCCATATTCATAGATAATTTGGCATTCAATGACTCTCTCTATGTCGCTTCGGGAAAAATTGCGATCCTTATAGCATCTGTATCGGCTGCATTTATAGGATTGATATATATGTCGTCGTTTTTCGGGAAACGTCATGAAAATGAAAGATAAAAAAATATCGGGATTCAATGCTGATATTATGTCGATTTTATTTAAGTTTGCAGGCGATTTGCAATAAAGCATGATTTTTTAAGTTGTTAATTTGGTTAACAATAAAATAAAAACAAACAATGAAAAGAATTCTTATTTTAACAGCGGCTGCTGCAGTTGTTTTTGCTTCATGTGGTAAAGGAACAGCAAGCCTTAAAACTCAGGAAGATTCGGTTGCTTATGCGATAGGTTTGACATGGGGAAAGTCTCTGAGGAGCATTGACAGCACTTTGAATGTAAATGTGTTTTCATCTGCAGTAAAGAGTGTGATGGATAACAAAGAACCTGCATTCAGCGAAGAAGAATGCAATAATATTGTAATGGGTTATTTCACTATTACGAAACCGGCTAAAAACAAAGAAGCTTCGGAAAAATTCCTTGCTGAAGTTGAAAAGAATAACAAGAATGTCAAGAAAACAGAATCTGGTTTGCTTTATGAAATCATTGAACCGGGTAATGATGTAAAAGCTGTTGATCCTGCAGATATAGTTAAAGTGAAATATGTCGGAACAAGAAAGAACGGTACACAGTTTGATGCAAGTCAGGAAGGAGATACTGTTCAATTTGCATTGAATAGTGTTATCCCAGGATGGGCCGAAGGTATTAAACTTATCGGTAAAGGAGGTAAAATCAAACTTTGGATACCTTCAGACTTGGCTTATGGTCAGCAGGGTTATCCTCAGGTGATTGATCCTAATGAAGCTATCGTGTTCGATGTTGAACTTTATGATGTGGTGCCGGTAGATAGTGTTGCAAATCCTGCAAACCCTAACTATAAAGCACCTGTTCAAGAAAAATAAATAAATTGTTGATATAGAGTGAAAATATCCGCATCATGTGATGCGGATATTTTTTATTTATAGGGGGGAGAAAGAAATGTTATGGTTTATTTTATCACCTTCACTGGGATTCTGACTGAACCGTAATTGCAAGAGCGGTTACCTTTTGATAGTTGTTGTTTTATAATTAAATGGGTCGCATCGAGAGTCCAATCTCTTTGAGGAACCATACATGAGAATATTATTACAAGAGGTTTGCGAGGCCCGAATTTTGATTCGAAATCGGGATTGCTTACGGGTTCACCTCGACGTTTTTTTTCACGTTGATCTTTGTTATATCTGTTACCTGTAGAGAAACTGACTTCACCCAATTCATCGGTTTTATTATCTATGATATCAAAAAGAGTCAGGTTTATATCCAGCTTTTCTCCTCGTTTCATAGAACCGTATTTTATGGTTATAGGTAATTCGATTTTACAACTGTCCGTATCTGTCGGAATAATTACTGGATTAGAATATTCTATTTTTTGACTGCGGTTGCAAAGAGTGTTACCTCCTTTTTTTGTCGTAGCGGCATTGGCATCGTAAAATATTAAAGCTAGTGCCGTAAGTGAAATGAAAATGATTTTATGCATTTAAACAGATTGTTTTAACTATATAGTTTATTTTTTATTTTCTTGGCTGCGTATGTGATATTTACAATGTTTTTTTCAATGTCTGTTCCGTAACCTGAAACGATATCTGAAATAGCTATACGATAGGCCATATATATCTGATCTCCTTCTATCCCGAGTCTGTAAGGCGCAATATCGGTACTTAAAAGATATGTAAGAACCGATTCCTGATTTTGTTGAGGTAATTTGCATATTTCGGTTGAACAAAACAGATAAGAGTGTTCGAATATGAATAAATGTACCACGTGCTCATCTTGTTCATATTGCCATGCATGTTCTCCGATTGAGGCTATTTCACAAGATATATTCATGTCGTCTAATGTTTTTTTGCAAAATGAACTTACTCTGTTTAAAACGGAGGTGTCAACATGATTATTTTCCGGCAGTCGTTGTAATGCTGTATTTATGATATTGTCAGCTTCCTGTTGCAAATGGTTCAGCATAATAATATCTTTCATTGCACCGTATAATATCAAGGCAGCCTTATTAAACGGTTTTGCAGAAGATGTTTCTAAAGCTGTAATTATCAATTTGTCTATATCTTTTGGGACATTACAATAATAGTACGTTTCATAAAATTTGTATGTTATCAAAAGATAACATTCCATATGGTCGCCAGCCAGTATCGATTGTGTGGCTTTATTGTAAATATTCGAAAAATTTTTGCGTATCCTGTCATAATCGGCTATCGGTTTTGCGGAAATAAATGTTGCCGAATAGTATAAACTTGCAGACAATTTCTCCTTTGAGGTATTTTTTATATTTTCTATTACCTTTTTGCCATTTTCGATCAATTCCAGGATGGAAATATCTTTGCGGTAATTTTCTGATATCGAATGGCGCAGGTAGTCCAGTAGAGCTCCTTGTGGCTGTGAAATATAGACCAATTTATACATCGTAATTGCAATTATGTTCCAGATTTGTCCATATTCCTTCTCTTTTTCGAGTTCACTGACGGCAGACAAACATTCATCGCAACATAATTGAATCTGACGGTATATGTTATTTATTGTTTCAGCTTTATAATGTATATTTTCGGGCGTGAAAATATTTTTTGCTTTGAATTGCGATGTGAATACATGGTGATATTTATCTGAAATTACACATATTTCTTTAAGTATGTTGAATATTTTGTAGGGCTCGGCGAGTGATATCGGGCAACGGTATCTGAAATATAGTGTGTTCTCTTCCAAAACTATGGCCGCAAGATTCATCTCGTTGGCATTAATGCTTGCCACATGGTATAATAGAGAAGTTCGGTTTTGAGATGGAAGGGAAACGAAAGGTGCCGTAATTTCGATAAAATCGTTGTCGATCGAGATTTTGACGATAATTTGTCCATGCGGGATATTGAACGTTGTACCATCTGTATTACCATACAGTATCCTTATTTCGAGATTGATATGGTCGAGCAGAAATAGAAATGAGTCTATGTATTTTTTGTTTGTGAAAGCGTCTATACTGCGAGATATGGCATTTGTATCTATATGGCATTGAGGCAGTGAAACAGGGGTGCGTTCAAATGTGAAAGTGCGTTTCATGCAGTAAATGAATTTTTCTTTTATTTCGTTTTGCTCGTTTCAGTTGGCGTGTGCATTGTTTGGACAAATATATCTAAAGTAACTGGCAAAAGCTACAATGGATACTTTTTTGCTGTTACATAGTTTGATTATATAACGGATGCTAATTGTATATTATGCTCGTATGTCGTTATTATTATAAACAAAGCGGTGGGATATAAATTATTTAAATCCCTTATATGTTAATGTTGCCTTGCAATCAATGTCTATAATCTGTCATCGCATCTTGCAGTTAAAGACAGCATTCTACGGACATATATTATCGTATGTTTTTCGTATCTATCCTTCGGTTGAGTCGGCGGACCGCATTTTCTATTGTCTGTTCAGGTTCTATGGCATTATACCCTTCCCAAAACATATCATCGTCATAATCTATTATTTTGTCGAATACCATATCATTGGTCTTTAGTCTCTCTTTAGAAGGGAATTTTTCAACATCGGCATTAGATCTGTCCGTTACGACTAATTCTGATATGATGGTGTAATCGGCATTGAACCGTCGTTTGTCGGAACGTACTTTCATTGCTATTTCAGCACCCGAATAGTTGTAATGCCATAATCCGGAATCATATTTATAATCTATAGTGAATTTGGCTTTCAACATTTTTACTCTGTAACGTGCCGGCAATGACACAATGAATGCACGATATGCGTCCGTATGTCTCTCGACGTTCATATAATATTCACAACGTGATATGGCTCTCGATTCCATGTCGATATAGATATTCCCTCTGTAAAGCATCGGATTGTGTTTCCTTTCGATTTGGTCAAAAGATAATACATACTGAGGTCGGCCCTGTATTTCTACCGGATCATTGATTCGCAGAGTGTAGTTGTACTCTATGGAATCGATATGAGTAAATAATATATCGTATCTTTTTGCAATGTCAAGTATCATTGCCGTACTCAATCCTCCCTGGTATTTCATTAGAAGGGTATCTATGCGTGAAACGTCGTAACTACGCCTTCCCTTGTATAATCTTACCTGATCGCCGAACATGGATGTAGTAGGGGCTTTGTAAATGTCTGGAATAGCTTCTACAACTGAAACATACCTGTTGTTCTTTTTTATCATTTCACGGTAAAATCCGACTAATTTTTGAGGCTCAGTAGTGTAATTTTTGCGTATGTTATGTATTGCACTTTGCAGTATATTCAATGGCTCATTGGGCCCTACCGTGATTTTATCTATGGCAATATTGGCTTCATCAAGGGGTATTGTCAATCTGTCTCCCGGATTGGGCTTCATCGCAATGGATTTTGTTGAATAGCCTATATGTTTGATGTAGATGGAGTCAGTAGGGTAACCTTCCGGAATTTTCAGGGAAAAATCTCCGTCTCCATTGGATATTACCGAGATGTTTGTCCCTCGCATCCATACTGTTGCATATGGAATTTTTTTATCCGATTTTGAATCTGTAAGGGTGCCGTTAAAAATTTTTATGGTAGTCTGTCGGGGAATTGTGGGATCGAATGATTGGGCGCCTGTATGTGTGTATAAAAATATGGCTAGTGCAATAAGTAAAAGAAAATGTTTCATGATATTACAATATTGAATGTCAAATATTGACTGTTTTTCGTTAGATTTTGTATTTGCTAAAACTCAAATACGTGATTAAACTGTAAATGATTGATCTATTAACAATTTTTCACTCTTTCTTTGTAATTACATAAAATGTTAATTCTAATCTGCTTGCTCCAATTCCTACTCCACTGTATAGTTAAATATTATATCCTTTTATATGTTGTTTATGGTAAAGTTTCAACTTTTATTTAAT
>CASFSC010000090.1 GCA_949296995.1 uncultured Alistipes sp.
TAACTGTTTTTTTAGATCCAGTAAAAATAGTTGCGCATGAATATATCATAATGCTTGAAATCAATAGTACAAATGTTTTCTTCATTTTAGTGAGTTTTATTGGTTAAACAATAGTATATTCAATGCATCACTATGAAGCACAAAAAAGCGTGCACTCACAATGCACGCTATCGGGGCTACCACACCCCCATATCCTTGCAAAGTGGCACACGCTATGCCTACTTGCTTAACAGGATATTAATAACCTTAATTTATCAATGTGGTAGTTTGATGGCGATTAAGCTATTTAATATAAAGGTATAATATTTTTATTGATATCAAAAATGTTAAATTAATCGCTGATATGAGAAATATATGCAATATGTTATTCCATATTTCTAAGTCGTTGCTGTATGTTTATTAATCCGCAACGTGATAGAGGAGTATCCCCGAACTTTTCTTGAAATTGTTGTTCCGTCATCGAAAGCCAGTCTTGACGTGTCATCTCCATGATATCTTTAGATGGTGCAAAAAAATCATGCCCGATTACAGGAGCTTTTATGTTATATGGACATACTTGTTGACAACAGTCGCAACCAAATAGCCATCCGTACAAATTATGTGAATTTTCAGAAGATTTTATCTCAGTGTATTCGGTGGATTTCGTCGGTTCTATGGTAAGTCTTGAAATGCATTTTGTCGCATTGATGGTTCTGTTGTCATTGATTGCATTTGCCGGACAACTGTTTTTGCACATTGTACATCCTTTGCATCCATTTTCAGTATACGGTTTATCCGGTTCGATTTCAACATCGGTTATAATTACTCCTAATAATATGAATGAACCTAAATGTGGATGTATTAACAATGAATTGCGTCCGATCCAACCTAAACCTGCTTCAACGGCCCATCCTTTTTCAAAAACTGGAGCTGTATCTACGAAAGGTCTTCCTTGGGCATTCGGGTATATCTCTCTTATATAAGCAAGCAGCAAATGCAGCTTTTCTTTTATGGTCAGATGATAATCACGTGTACGTGCGTAGGATGCTATACGGTATGCAATGGAATCTTTAGTAACCGGAGCGGATTTATAACTTACAGCACAAACAATAACCGAACGGGCATTTGTTACCAACATGGCAGGATTTACACGTTTGTCGATATTTCGGGACATATATCCCAGTCCCCCGTCATATCCTGATTCCAGCCACGATTCCAAGGGTTCTCGCAGTTCTTCGAGTGGACGACATTCCGCTATCCCGCAATCGTCGAACCCAAGTTCGAATGCTTTTTGCTTTATCAGTTTTCCGTATTCCACAGTTGATGAATTGTAGCAATGGTAAGTAAATTAAAGAGTCGTGAGTCAGTGAATTTATTTTAATGAATTATGCCTAACGTATCTTATGTTTCACAAATATATGCAAAGTCAATGTAAATTTGGCTCCCGCGTCTGAATGGTATTCAAATTTGGTTGAAGTCTGATTTATATCTGTAAAGGTTTGAATAAGTATAAGTGAAATTGGAATATATCAGATATTCCGGACGATAAATGGCTATAAAAACAAGAAAAAAACTTATATTTGCGTTTCTAAGACTCATTACCTATTTGGTGTAAAAAAGTTGATTATGGTATACGATTCACTTCGTGAATTATATCTGCACAGTATAGAATCTTTCAGAGACAATGTTTGTTCTTCTTTATACGGAGGAGAAAAAATCACATATAGAGAATTTTCTCAACGTGTAGATACTCTCATAGATATTTTTGTGAATGCAGGATTGAGCAGCGGTGATAAAATTGCTCTTCTTAGTAATAATATGCCTAATTGGGCGGTAGCTTATTTCGCAGCTACCATATCCGGGATGGTTATAGTCCCTATATTGCCGGAATTTTCAAGCGATCAGGTCGATAAACTTATAAAACATTCCGAAGCAAAGGCTTTAATCGCTTCTGACAAGTTGTATACCAAGGTTTCAAAAGATATTGTATCTAAACTGAACTTGGTTGTACGTTCCGTTAATTTGGGGGTAATCTCTCAGACTAATTCTCAAAAGGGAACTGTAAAATTTCCGACAGCCGAAGATCTCGCGGTTATAATTTATACGTCTGGAACAACATCCTCTCCTAAAGGGGTGATGTTATCGCATAAAAACTTGTGCAGCCAGTTACACATGGTCAGTATTCTTCAGCCTGTGTATCCTGACGATGTATTCCTTTCTATATTGCCGTTATCCCATACTTATGAATGTTCATTAGGTATGTTGCTCCCGTTCATGTGGGGCGCTTCGGTAGTATATCTGGATAAAGCCCCTACAGCTTCCGTATTGATTCCTGTTATGAAAGATGTGAGGCCGACGATAATGTTAAGCGTTCCGTTGATTATAGAGAAAATATATAAAAGCAAGATATTGCCTCAATTTACCTCTTCTAAGTTTATATCGTGGATTTATGGCACTAATTGGGGACGTAAAATGTTGCATAGAATTGCAGGTAAGCGATTGATGAAGACTTTTGGCGGACGTATCAGATTTTTCGGTATCGGAGGAGCTAAACTCGATCCTCGGGTGGAACAATTTCTTATGGAGGCCAAATTCCCATACGCTATAGGTTATGGCCTGACCGAGACATCGCCTCTTATCGCAGGTGTCAATCCTTCAATGGTACGTTTACAATCCACTGGACCTTTGATCGAAGGAGTGCAGGCACGTCTGGATAATGTAAATCCAATATCGGGTGAGGGTGAAATAGTGGTCAAAGGAGATAATGTGATGATGGGATATTATAAAAACCCGGAAGCTACGGCTGATTCGTTTACCGAAGACGGATGGTTCCGTACTAAAGATTTGGGAATATTCGATAAAGACGGTTATCTGTACATTAAAGGACGTCTGTCCAATATGATACTCGGCCCGAGCGGTGAAAACATATACCCTGAAGAGATAGAAAGTGTGATAAACAGCCATCCATTGGTAAATGATTCTTTGGTGAAGGAAGATATGGGTAAGTTGGTGGCTATTGTCAATTTCAACAGGGACGAGTTGAGCCTGAAATATCATAATATGCGTGATGAAATTGAATATAGAATAGAAAATATAAAAAAAGAGCTCATACAGTATGTAAATTCCAAAGTGAGCCGTTTTGCACGCATATCCGAGGTTGAGGAAAATAAGGAAGGGTTTGAAAAAACTCCTACACAAAAAATCAAACGTTTTTTATATAGCGATAAAAAAAAGAAACCAAAAAAATAGTTCCTTTGCAATAAAGGAGACTTGAATCATGGATAATTTCCAATGGGAGAGATATCATCGTAATATAATTGCAGAGGGTTTCGATGAAGAGGCTCAATTACGTCTTATGGAGTCAAATGTATGTGTGGTAGGAGCGGGGGGACTTGGCTCTTCTGTGCTGAATTATCTGGTTGCAGCGGGAGTGGGTTCGATAACTGTTGTAGAGTCGGATAAAATTTCTTTGAGTAATCTTCAACGTCAGGTGTTGTATTCTACTGCTGATATAGGAGAGTCAAAAGCTGAAATTGCTGCCAGACGGTTATCTTCATTGAATCCGTCATGTCGTTTGAATGTGGTTGATGAACGTCTTGATGATATGAATGCCGAAACTATTATTACGGGACATGATGTCGTTATCGACTGTACCGATAATTATTCGTCACGCTATATAATAGATGGTGTTTGTGAAAGGTTGAAAATACCCATGGTTTATGGAACGGCTCAGGATTGGGGAGGGCAGGTTTCGGTTTTTCACTATGTCGATAATGCAGGAAAACATTCGGGAAGTTATAAAAACTTATATCCTGACGAACCTGTTCAAAAAGATTTGGTGGGGGTTGTTTCCCCTGTTGTAGGAATTATAGGCTCCATGCAGGCTGTCGAGGTTATAAAAATTATTACGGGTAAAGGTATAACGTTGTCAGGACGGTTGTTCAATGTTGATGCTTTGACCCTGCAATTTAATATATTTGATATCGAATAGCAGTGAAAGTCAATATTCTCATATCATCATGTGACGAAGGTATTGAACGGGCTTGTAATGTTTTATTGCCTGAGCGTAATGATGTTTCATATAAAATTTCACAACAGTATACATCGGAAAGATATCGTTATATCCCTGATGAACTTAAACGGTCTGATGTAGAGGTGTCATTTCTTGAAGGGAGAGGGCTTAGTCGCAACCGTAACAATTCCATACGTATGGCGGATGGCGATATTGCAATTATTGCGGATGATGATGTGACCTATCGCGATTCCGATATTGATACCGTGATAAATGTTTATGTCGACAATCCATCACTCGATATAGCCTGTTTTAGGATAAGGACTTCTGATGGCGATCCGGAATATAAAAATTATCCGAATGATATCGCTTTAATTAAAAGAGCGGGGCAGTTGAACATAAGTTCTGTGGAGATGACATTTAGGGTGGCATCGATTCGCAATAAGGGATTACTGTTTGATGAGCGTTTCGGAATAGGCAGTAAATATCTCGCAGGAGGAGAAGAATTTGTGTTTTTGACCCATGCTTTGCGAAAAGGTTTGACCGCGAAATACTTTCCGTATTACATTGTTCAACACCCTTACATGAGTACAGGAAACAGAATGAACCGGAATACACCTGAACTTGTTCGAACCTTTGGAGCTGTAACTTATATTCAGATGGGACCTTTGGCCGTGGTGTCGGCATTTAAGAAAGCTTTTTGCCGTCGTAAGGAGTTGAAATCTTCCGGAAGATCTTCATTTTCTTTTCTTCGTAATTTTTTACAGGGAGTATTTTATATCATGTTTTCGTAGAAGACTTATTCTTTCCGGTTTATTTCTCTTTTGGTTAGACTTCTTGTATGTATGACAAATATGTAATTATCTGTTTTAATTTTGTTAAATCAACTGTTATTGTGACGGTTAATTTACGGTCTTGCTTAAAATGTGAATGTTACAATTTTTTGCGTCCGAAATTACGTTTCAGCCAACGAGGAAATATTATTACGCCCAAAAATAAGTATGGATAATAGGTGACCATACGCCATAGTACGGCTATCATTGTTGCGGCTCCTAACTGTAGTGACACCGGAACATTTATAAGATCGCTGCAAAATGTAGAAAATATATATTCGGCGAATCCGCTTCCTCCTGGTGTAGGCATAACCAACATCATTATCCACATGACGAGTTGACGTGCAAACAGCAGAAATTGGTCGCTAACTGAGAAAAATGCCATGATAAGTGCATTTGCCACAAAATAGCGTGAACTCCATGATAAAAAAGTTGATGCACATGATTTGAACCAGAATTTCCAGTTATAATTACGTATTTCTATCGAGGATTCGACGATATCGGTACCCACTTTTGCAGCTGCACGATACCAACGTCTGAGAAATTTTATTCGGAATATGCGCATCAGAAGCCATCTTAGTCCTAATGGATTCACAAACAACCCGTATGACAGTATCAGAACATATGTGAATTTCAGAAAATATCCGATGAGAGCAAATGTCATCAGAGATGTTGTAATCGCACCCGAAGCATCGGAAATATCGAACAAATTGTGTCGTCCCACTATGAGTAACAATAATGGAAACATCACAATGAAATATAGTTCGTCCAAAAAGGAGGTCAGCATAACTATGGCTGAACTGCGTCCCACGCTCAAACCCTCTTTATGTACGTATATTATTGCTACGCTGGTTCCTCCGACTGCCGAAGGGGTTATGGCAGATGTGAATTCCCACAACATTATTATGCGAAAAGCCTGTAACCAAGTCAATTGATTATTGCTCAATACACGGATACGTATTATGTAGCCTATATCACGTCCGAACATGAAAAACAGGGCAAGCATCAACCACATGGCTGTATTCCAAGTGAAATGTATGTCTTTGAATATTTCTGGATTGAAATCTTTCCACAACATATAGACAACAACTCCCAATCCGATTATTATCGGATAGATGGCATTTGAGAGTTTTATTTTGCTCAGGGGGTTGTTATTTTTCTGCTGCTCCTGCATCTACCATTTTATAAAGTTTATCTCCACGACGAATCAACTGTGGAACTTTTACAGAGCAATACACTCCTTGTTCAGCCTTATCCACCGGTTTCAGGTCTACCCGTATTTCATCAGGGACAAATTCTACCACACCCGTTGTTTCGCCCATAATCAAAACTTCTTCACCTATGCTTAACGTTGAAGCTTCAACCAATATTTCGGCGACACCTATATTTTTGAAATAATTGGTTACTTTCCCGACATATACTTTCCTTTTTGTGGCTGCAGAACCATAGGAATCGCACCACTCTCCTGCACGTTGCCCCATATAGTATCCACCCCAAAATCCACGATTGAAAACTGTAGCCAGACGGGTTTCCCATGCCTCGATTTTCTCCTCAGTATAAGTGCCTTCTTCAAT
>CASFSC010000091.1 GCA_949296995.1 uncultured Alistipes sp.
CATTATATTCGCTGTAACACCGGAATATCAAGGTAAGGGCATTGAGTCGGGAATTATCCATGCATTCGAACAGTATGTGGCCCAACATCCCAATTCGGGATATAAGAGTCTGGAACTTGCCTGGGTCGGCGATTTTAATCCGCTGATGATGCGTATGGTTGAAACGATAGTATGTGCGACCAAACACAAGATGCATACAACATACCGTTATTTGTTTGATCGTACCAAGGAGTTTAAGCGTGCTCCGCGCATGGGCATAAAAAAGAATAAAAGTTGATTTTTAAAAGCTATTTTTAAATTACATTATATTTTTTTACCTTTGTGGGCTGTTTAACAAATTAAAACTTTATCAAAATGCCAAAAATGAAAACAAATTCAGGCGCTAAGAAGCGTTTTGAATTTACAGGTTCAGGTAAGATTAAAAGAAAGCATGCTTTCAAAAGTCATATCCTGACCAAGAAAACAACAAAACAGAAACGTAACTTGACATATTCAGGATTGGTTTCTGCGGCAGACACTGCCAGCGTAAAAGCCCTTTTGGTTAAGTAGTTTTTACGTACAACAAATCGTTTAACAAAAGAGTGCCTCAGCCCCAAAGAGTATGGGAGAACCATGCCGCTGACAACTCGTAAAACTTTAAAATTATGCCAAGGTCAGTAAATGCAGTTGCATCAAGAGCCAGAAGAAAAAAGGTTTTAAAACTTGCCAAAGGTAACTTTGGATCAAGGGGAAATGTGTGGACGGTCGCCAAAAATACCGTCGAAAAAGGTCTTACATATGCTTATAGAGACCGTAAAAATAAAAAACGTACATTCCGCAGTTTGTGGATTCAGCGTATCAATGCCGGAGCTCGCCTTCACGGAATGACATATTCAGAATTTATGGGTAAGTTGAATAACAAGGGTATCTCATTGAACCGTAAAGTTCTTGCAGACCTCGCGATGAACCACCCAGAAGCATTTGAAAAAGTGGTTAAAACAGTCAAATAACAGATATTGTTATTATATAAGAGGCTATCTCTCGGTGAGGGGTAGCCTTTTTTATTGTTTGTAATTTTATGATTTAGGTATAGCAGTATCGATAAAAGTTAATTTTAGGATAAGTAGTTATTATATCCTCCGTGTCGCATATATTAATAGGGTACAAATTTGATGAAAAACTTGTGAAACGATTTGCCGCTTATTTTTCATCGGTATCGAATTTTTTATAATTTTACAAATACATTACAGATTAGTAACATCTGTTTTGCGGATCGATATAAAGAAAATGTTTAACTTTAATATGGTGAAATTATGGAAGAAAAGATTTTGAAACTATTTGCCGAAAAAGGTGCAATGAAAGCAGGAGATGTTGCAGCTGCAATAGGTGAAGACAAAGCCGCTGTTGATAAAGCGATAAAAAAACTTGTTAAAGATGGAAAGGTAGAATCACCCAAACGTTGTTTTTACGATTTGAAAAAATAAGATTATGTTGAGAAATCTGTTATGTGTCGTGTGTGCATGTCTGATGGCTGTATATGCGGCTGATGCAAAAAAATCGCAGCAAAATGAAGTATTGCGTGTGGCATCCTATAATTTGCGTTTCAATAATCCTGATGATGGAGAAAATGCGTGGCCTAATCGTAAGGAACGGGTGAAAGATCTGATCCGTTACCATAAGTTCGATATTATAGGAACACAGGAAGGTTTGATCGAACAGTTACAGGATATTATCAGCATAGGCGGTTATGCTTATGTCGGAGTAGGGCGTGATGACGGTAATACCAAAGGTGAACATTCTGCCATAATTTATCGCACAGACCGATTCAAAGTTCTTGATAATGGGACAGTGTGGTTGTCAGAAACTCCCGATAAACCTTCGTATGGATGGGATGCTCAAATCAGACGTGTTTATACATGGGCTAAAATGGAAGATTTGCAGACTAAACAGATATTTTATTTTTTCAATACTCATTTCGACCATCAGGGACCTGTTGCCCGTCGTGAATCTGCAAAACAGCTCTCTACAGCATTGCGTACGATTCCGGGAGATGAATATCCTGTGATTTGTACAGGCGATTTCAATTCTACCCCTGATCAGGAACCAATAAAGATAATGAAGGGCGGAATGAAAAGTTCACGTGATATATCTCCTTTTGTTTACGGACCTAAAGGAACATATGCAGGTTTCCTTGTGGGATTGCAGGATGGCAAGACTGAAATTGATTATGTGTTCGTAAATAATAAGGTTAATGTTATAGATTATGCGGTATTGAGCGATTCGAACGGGAAATATTATCCGTCCGATCATATGCCGGTTGTTGTAAATATGACGTTTAAATAACAGTTATTTATCAACATGATAATTAAATAATAAAAGCTGGTATCTCGATGTGAGTGCCAGCTTTTATTGTATATGACAAATGGTTATTATTGACGGATAATACAATTTTGTCTTGTTTGGATGATTAATAGAGCAGATCTCGTTCGCCTGATTTGATACGTGAAAGACGAGAAGCGATATCTTTGCGTCTGTCATCATCGTCGATCTGTTCTACTTCAGCATTTATCATCAGCCATCCTTCGAGCTTGGTCTCTGGGGCTGCATAATCTTCCAGATATTCGGCAAAAGTCAGTAGGGCATTGGGCGTACAGAAACGTTTGATAAACCCTTTTGTAGAAAATTCCATGAAGTGTTCACCCGTGCGACCTTTGCGATAACAGGCCGTACAAAAAGAGGGAATGTGTCCGCTCGCTATCAGTTTGTCGGTCATTTCACATAATGAACGTTCGTCGCTCAGTTGAAACTGCTCTTTGTGTATGTTCTGCTCGGTAGTAGCGGCAGAGTATCCCCCTATTTCGAGGTGTGTCCCTGCATCTATTTGGGATACTCCGTATTCTATCAGCGAATCCCGTAATTTGGCAGGTTCACGTGCCGTAAGGATTAATCCCGTATATGGAACGGCTAATCTTAAAATTGCAACCATCCGTATGAAGTCGTCATCACTAACCGCTGTTATTGTCTTACGGTTGAGCGAGGAGGCATTTTGTATTCGTGGAAATGAAATTGTATGGGGCCCTACGCCGTAACATGCCTCAAGATGATTGGTGTGACGGATAAGGGCGAGCAGTTCGAATCGCCAATCTCCCAGTCCGAGCAATACTCCCAATCCTACATCGTCGATGCCTGCTTCCATGGCGCGATCGAATGCTGTAAGACGATATGAATAGTCGCTTTTGCGGCCCGAAGGATGGAATGTTTTGTAAAGTTCAGGATGGTATGTCTCCTGGAATATCTGATATGTGCCGATACCTGCATTTTTTACTGTGCGGAAACCTTCTACGTCGAATGGTGCAGCGTTGATGTTGACACGGCGGATCTCTCCGTTACCGTGTTTTACTCCGTATGTTATTCTTACGGTATGTGCTATATATTCCGCATCGTATGAAGGATGTTCGCCATATACGAGTATTAGACGTTTATGACCCGCATCTTCCAATGCTTCCACTTCACGGACAATCTCGGAATCGGATAAAGTACGTCTTATTGCCAGCTTGTTCGATGATCTGAAACCGCAATAGGAACAGTTGTTTATGCAGTTGTTCCCAATATAAAGAGGCGCAAACAGTACTATGCGGTTGCCGTAAACTTTACGTTTCAACTCTTTGGCTGCAGACATTATTTCTTTTATGGTGTCAGGTGAATTTGCTGCCATAAGTTCGGCTGTTTCCTGCATCGAGAGACGTTGGCAATCCAGGGAACGTGAAATAATATCCCTCACCCGTTTTATGTCGGGAGAGGGAGTATGTTGTATTATGTCTTCTATTTCAGCCGCATCAATGAATGGTTTTCCTTTGACATCGGCTATTTTATAACATTGAGGCTTGAATAACATCTATTTTAATGATTTTAACCATCTCAAAAGCGAGGTGCGGACTTCATCCTTGTAAATGAAATCTTCATTCCAACCCCAACCATGTCCTCCTGTGGGGTATATATGAAGTTCGCCCGGAATATCTTTTTCTTTCAGAGCACTGTAAAATGCAACCCCATTGGCCGGAACGACAACCTTGTCGTCGTCACTGAGAGCTATGAAGGTCGGAGGGGTATTATCCTTTACATTTAATTCCGTGGAATATCGGTCTACCAGTTCAGCGTTATATTCGGGTCCTATAAGATTGTTACGCGAACCGTGATGTGTTATTTTTTCCTGGAACGATATCACGGGATAAATAAGTACGGCAAAATCAGGACGTGTTTCATCATCGAAATATACATCGGCTGTTGATGCCAGGTGACCTCCGGCAGAGAAGCCCATTACCCCCAAATTGTTGGGATCGATTCCCCATTTTGCGGCATTCTGGCGTACCAGACGAAATGCTGCATGTACGTCTTCGAGTGGAATTTCGTAGTGTCCGTTGGGCATGCGGTAACGTACGATGATACCTGCTATGCCATTGGCGTTGAGCCATTTTGCGACTTGAATGCCTTCATGGTTATAGGCTACTCCTGAATATCCTCCTCCTGGAAGTATTATTATTGCCTGTCCGGTAGCTTTGCTCTTTTCCGGAAGATAGACTGCATAATCTGCTTCAGATGCCCAGTCGAGACGAAAATCATCAATCTGTTTTTTGTCCGATTCTTCGAGCCCATTGCTGTCTGGGGCTCCGTTAGGATAGAGTGGCAACCATGTCTGAGCCGATAAACTCAGGCTGATAAATAACATGAAGAGAGAAGTAATAAAGGTTTTCATATTGGTCCGATTTGTTAGTTTATCTTACAAATGTAGTGAAGATTTTCGTAATTTTGTAATAACGTAAAGTCTCTATTCTGAAATGCCGGAACGTTTTCTCGACATATTGCACCGTTATTGGCAATACGATTCTTTCCGCCCGTTGCAACTCGAAACAATCGAAGATGTATATGCCGGAAAAGATACTCTCGTGTTGATGCCTACCGGTGGTGGTAAATCTATTATATATCAAGTCCCGGGGTTGGCATTGGAGGGAGTTTGTGTGGTAATTACGCCGTTGATTTCATTGATGAAGGATCAGGTTGACAAACTTAAAAAAAAACGTATCCTTGCAGAAGCAATACATTCGGGAAGATCATTTAGAGATATAGATCGTATTTTGGATAATTGTATATATGGAGATGTGAAATTCCTGTATGTCTCTCCCGAACGTATAGACAGTGAAATATTCCGTCTCAGATTTTCCAAAATGAAGGTTTCTTTGATTGCTGTGGATGAAGCACACTGTATTTCTCAGTGGGGGTATGATTTTCGACCTTCATATCTTCACATAGCATGGCTGCGTGAATTGAAACCGGATGTTCCTATGTTGGCACTGACCGCTTCTGCCACAAAGGAGGTGGCGGAAGATATTATGAGGCATCTGAAATTCAAAGCTCCGAATATAAAACGAATGAGTTTTGCCCGTGCAAATTTATCGTACGTTATACGTCGTACCGAAGATAAACGGGAAAATCTGTTGCGTATCATAAAGAATGTGCCGGGGTGTGGTATCGTTTATGTCCGTAACCGTGAAAAATGTGAAATATTGTCACGGTTCCTGAACGAAAATGGTGTGAGTGCGGAATTTTATCATGGAGGATTGGATTATTTCGCCCGCAATCGAAAACAGGAGGCATGGATCAAGAATCAGGCTCGCATTATGGTTGCGACAAATGCTTTCGGGATGGGAATAGATAAACCGGATGTCAGGTTTGTCGTGCATTATGATATTTGTGATTCTATTGAGGCTTATTACCAGGAAGCTGGACGTGCCGGACGTGATGGTAAAAAAGCTTATGCTGTAATGTTGGTGTCAGAGGAGGATCTTGCAAAGGCTCAAAGACGTGTGGATTTTAATTTTCCCTCGATAGATACGATTAAACGTATTTATGAAGCTCTGTTCGTTTATCTGCAGATAGCAATTGGAGATGGAAAGGGGTCTTCGAGAGCATTTAATTTATATGAATTTGCGGCACGTCAAAAAATATTTACCCTTACAGCTCTTAATGCCATAAAAATATTGCAGCAGAATGGTTATATGGTGTTGACAGATGAAATTAACAATCGTACACGCATAAAATTCATCGTGCAGCGTGATGACCTTTATCGAATACGTATAAACCGAGAAGATTTAGACCATTTTATTACGGTTTTGTTGAGACTTTATAGCGGATTGTTCAATGATTTTGTGCCTGTGGAAGAGAGTGAAATTGCATATGCCTCGGGATATACAACACAACATGTTGCAGAACTGTTTAAAACTTTATGGCAATTACATATCATAAAATATATTCCGGGCAGCAAAACTCCTTTATTGATCTTTAATGAGGAGAGATTGCCTGTTGAGGATGTAATGATTTCACCGGAAAGTTATGCCATACGCAAACAGGTCGCCCATAAACGGATTAAAAGTATGTTGGACTACGTTTCGAATGAAACGGAATGTCGCAGTGTTGTGATTCAACGTTATTTCGGTGAAGAAGATGCTGTTCCGTGCGGAGTCTGCGACATATGTCTCAATAAAAAAAAGAGTGAAAAAAATGCCATCCAATTGTTGGAGATGCACATTCTGGAAAAGTTGGAAAAAACGCCGATGGAAATAAGGGAATTGGTTGCGTCAGTTAAATTTGATGCCCGTGAAGTGGTTGAGTGTATCACGGTAATGTTGAGAGAGTGTAAATTAGTCGAGGATAAAACGGGAAAACTGAGGATAAATAGATAACTTTGCGACGTTTGTTGAGTCTGCGGATGGATAAAAAGTACAAAGAGAATATTACCAACGAAGAGTTGAATGAGATGCCTGTCGGATGTTTCATGGGTGAAATTGTTGTTGTGACCGATGAAACGGTGGCGGAAAATGCGTGTGCTTTTCTTTCATCTCAAAAAATTATAGGATTCGATACAGAGACAAGACCTTCGTTTACGAAAGGAGTTACAAATAAAATGGCATTGTTGCAACTGTCGGGCGATGAGAGGGCATTTCTTTTCCGACTTAACAGAATGGCTCTCGTTAAGCCTATATTGCGTTTGCTGGAAAATGAAAATGTTTTGAAAATAGGTGCTGCCGTACGTGACGATATTAGGGGATTACAAAAATTCCGCCGTTTTACTCCGCGGGGATTTGTGGATTTACAAACTATTGCTCCCAATTATGGTATAGCTGAAAAAAGTTTGCGCAAACTGGCAGGAGTAGTGCTGGGTGTTAAAATTTCCAAAGCTCAGCGTCTCAGTAATTGGGAGGCTCAAACGCTGACGGAGGCTCAACAAAGATATGCCGCTACGGATGCATGGATAAGTCGGGAAATATACATGAAACTTATGTCTGAAGACTAGTGACAAAATAGTTGTTAATTTTTTAGGCTTGTCGGCATGCTTGCAGAATTGACATGTAATGTTTTTTGAAAATCATTTGATGGAAAAATTTTGTTTTGGTTTTTTGTCAAAACAGTCTGAAAAAATATTTGAATAGAAATAGATGATGCAAAATAAATGGAGCCATATATAATTCTGAAACGAGGTAAAGAGGAGTCTTTGAAACGTTTTCATCCCTGGATATTTTCAGGTGCAATAGCTAAAACCTATGGCAATCCTGAAGAAGGGGATGTCGTTGCGGTATATACGGCTGAAAAGGAGTTTGTCGGCAGAGGACATTGTCAGATAGGTTCAATAACAGTACGTATGCTCACGTTTAACGATGAGAAAATCGATCAAAAGTGGTGGAACAACCGTTTGTCGGCTGCTTACAAAATGCGTGAAATGTTAGGATTAACCTCGGACCACTCTACGACCTGTTACAGACTTGTGCATGGCGAAGGCGATTTTTTGCCGGGACTGGTTGTTGATATATATAGTAAAACAGCTGTCATACAGTGTCATAGCGTCGGAATGTTTGTCTCTCGAAAATTTATTGCCGAAGCGTTGAAGTGCATATATGGAAATGCTTTGACCGCAATATATGATAAAAGCAGCGGAACAGTGCCTTTCAAAGCAGGATTGAATGCTGAAGACGGTTATCTGTTCGGAGAGGAAGATGGGGAACCTGTGCGTGAAAATGGAAACCTTTTTGCGGTTAATTGGATAAAAGGACAGAAGACAGGATTCTTCATAGACCAACGTGACAACCGGGAACTTGTGAAACATTACTCCAGAGGACGTACCGTTTTGAATACTTTTTGTTATACCGGTGGATTTTCGGTTTATGCCTTGTCAGGAGGGGCTTTACACGTCGATTCCGTTGACAGTTCGGAACAGGCCGTAGAGCTTGCGGCTGAAAATGTAAAACTTAATTTCGGAAATGATGTTCCACATAATGCTATCGTCCGGGATGCATTCGAATTTTTGCGTGATATGCACGACCGTTATGATTTGATTATTCTCGATCCGCCGGCATTTGCCAAACACCATAAAGCATTGGGCAATGCACTTCAGGGTTACAAAAGGCTCAATGCAATGGCTATACGACAGATACGTCCGAGAGGAATACTTTTTACATTCAGTTGTTCTCAGGCCGTGAGCAAGGAGCAGTTCCGTACAGCCGTTTTCTCAGCGGCTGCAATTACAGGCAGGAAGGTGAGAATATTGCATCAAATGACTCAACCGGCGGACCATCCCATAAATATATATCATCCTGAGGGAGAATACCTGAAAGGATTGGTTCTTTACGTAGAGTAGAATAGATTTAGCAATAAAACATTATTGTTAGAGTAAAAATAAAATGGATGGTAACATGGAGCGAGTCAAACTCCATTTTTATACATTCTGTAAATATGTATTGACGATGAACTGAACTATTATTGAAAATAATATTTTGTCATGTCAGTTCCGGTGTCGTTGGGAAATGGGTTTTGTATTTCCTGTTAAAAATGGCCGCATCGGACTTTATGTCGTAAAGAACATTTTTTTACTCGATGCAATATATGCTTCGATTTTTATATTGAAATCCCCATTTCTTTGGTTTTGAGCTCCGATACCCTCTCTTTGTTTTGAATTTATATTCAAAAAACATACCTTTGCATACTTGTAAAACGCGATATGTTAAAGATATGAGCAGTTCAAAATTCAAAGAGTATAAAGGACTTGACCTTCCTGGAATCAATAAAGATGTTTTGGCAGAGTGGGATCGTGAAGATACTTTTCATAAAAGTATAACCTCGCGTGAAGGTTGCCCCACATTCGTATTTTATGAAGGACCCCCTTCGGCAAACGGTACACCCGGTATTCACCACGTTATGGCTCGTTCCATAAAGGATATTTTCTGCCGTTATAAAACACAGAAAGGTTATCTAGTACACCGTAAGGCCGGTTGGGATACGCATGGCCTTCCCGTGGAACTCGGAGTTGAGAAGATGCTCGGCATAACCAAAGAAGATATAGGCAATAAAATTTCTATCGAGGAATATAACCGTATCTGTCGTAAAGAGGTTATGAAATATACCCATGAATGGGAAACGCTTACCCGTACTATGGGGTATTGGGTCAATATGGACGATCCCTATATTACTTATAATAATAAATATATAGAGTCTTTGTGGTGGCTGCTCAAGGAGCTATATCAAAAAGGGTTGCTTTATAAAGGATATACCATACAGCCATATTCTCCGGCTGCAGGGACAGGTTTGAGCAATCACGAACTGAATCAACCGGGATGTTATTCCGATGTAAAGGATACGACATGTACAGCCATATTCAAGGTTATACGTAACGCTAAAAGTGAAAAACTTTTTGAAGGTGTCGATGGTGATCTCTCTTTTATGGCATGGACGACAACTCCGTGGACGCTCCCTTCAAATACTGCATTGGCGGTTGGTGAAGGTATTACCTATGTTAAGATAAAATCTAAGAATCCTTATACCGGTCAGCCGGTTACAGTAATTCTTGCCAAAGACCTTTACAAAAATTATTTCAATGATAAAATCCCTTATGAAATAATCGGTGAGTATAAAGGTAAAGAGCTCGAAGGCGTGGAATACGAACAACTTATCGATTGGGTGAAACCTGATGGGGATGCATTCCGCGTTATTACGGGTGATTTCGTTACTACGGAAGATGGTACTGGTATAGTGCACATTGCTCCTACGTTCGGTGCTGACGATAATCGTGTCGCAAAGCAAACCGGCATAGCTGCTTTGTTGATGGTCGATAAAGCGGGTAAACAGCAACCGATGGTCGATCGTACGGGTAAATTCTATCTGCTCGAAGATCTTGACAAAGATTATGTTGCTAAATTTGTCAATGTTGACGGCTATTCGGAATATCAGGGCCGTTTTGTGAAGAATGCTTATGATCCTGCTTTGACAGATGCTGATGCTACATTGGATATCGATATCTGTGTTATGCTTAAAGCAGCAGGTAAGGTATTCAAAATAGAAAAACATGTACACAGCTATCCTCATTGCTGGAGAACAGATAAACCTATTATCTATTATCCCCTCGATTCATGGTTTATAAAAACTACGGCCGTAAGGGATGAAATGATCAGACTGAACAATACTATTAATTGGAAACCCGCTTCGACGGGTAGCGGCCGATTCGGTAAATGGCTCGAAAATCTTGTGGATTGGAATCTCTCCCGTTCGCGTTATTGGGGTACTCCTCTGCCTATATGGGCTACGGAAGATCACAGTGAATTGAAATGTATCGGTTCGATAGAAGAACTTAAGTCTGAAATTGATAAAGCGATTAAGGCGGGGGTTATGAGTGAAAATCCATTTGCCGATTTTGTCGTAGGTGATTTCTCAAAAGAAAACTATGACAAAATAGATTTGCATCGTCCTTACGTTGACAATATAGTGCTCGTTTCGGATAAAGGTGAAAAGATGTATCGTGAAAGCGACCTCATCGATGTATGGTTCGACTCCGGTGCCATGCCGTATGCACAGGTACACTATCCTTTCGAAATGAGTAAGGAAGATTTTCAAAAAGTATATCCAGCCGATTTTATTGCCGAAGGTGTCGATCAAACCCGTGGTTGGTTTTTCACCCTGCATGCGTTGGCTACGATGGAATTCGACAGCGTTGCATTTAAAAATATAATTTCCAATGGTCTTGTCCTGGACAAGAATGGAAATAAAATGAGTAAACGTCTCGGAAATGGTGTGGATCCATTCGAAGTGTTGGATAAATATGGTGCCGATGCCGTAAGATGGTATATGATATCAAATTCACAACCTTGGGATAACCTGAAGTTCGATGTTGACGGAGTGGATGAAGTGCGCCGTAAATTCTTCGGAACATTGTACAATACGTATAGCTTTTTCGCACTGTATGCCAATGTGGACGGATTTACCGGGAAAGAACCGCAGATACCAGTTTCGGAACGTCCTGAAATAGATCGATGGATTATATCCTTGTTGAATACTCTGGTAAAGAATGTTACCGAATCTCTGGAAAATTATGATCCTACACCGGCAACACGTGCAATTTCAGATTTTGTAAATGAAAATCTTTCGAACTGGTACGTACGTTTGAATCGTAAACGTTTCTGGGGTGGCAAAATGGATGATGATAAACTTGCAGCTTATCAGACTCTTTACACATGTCTTGAAACAGTTGTTCAGTTGGCGGCTCCTTTTGCACCGTTTATCACTGACCGTATATTCCGTGACTTGAATGATGTGAGCGGAAAATATCAAGAGTCGGTGCATCTGGCAAAATTCCCTGAATATGATGCTTCACTGGTAGATTGCAATTTGGAAGAAACAATGGCATTGGCACAACGCGTGTCGTCTATGGTTCTTGCGTTGAGACGTAAGGTGAACATTAAGGTGCGTCAGCCGTTAACAAAAATAGTTATACCTGTTTTAGATAACTCTATAAAGGAAAAAATAGAAGCTGTACGCGGTTTGATCCTCGGTGAAGTCAATATAAAAGATTTGGAATTTATAGAAGATACTACAGGTGTTATTACTAAGCGTATTAAACCAAACTTTAAAACTCTCGGACCTCGTTATGGTAAACAGATGAAGGCTATATCAAAAATTGTAGCTGAATTTACTCAGGCAGATATAGCTAATTTGGAATGTACCAACAGTTGGATTGCTGATATTGATGGGGTTAAGGTTGAAGCTACACTTGATGATTTCGAAATAGTATCGGAAGATATGCCGGGGTGGCTCGTTGCCACGGATGGAAAACTTACCGTAGCAATGGATATAACTATTACCGAAGCGTTGAAACGTGAAGGGGTGGCACGTGAATTGATAAACCGTATACAGAATATTAGAAAAGACAGCGGTTTTGAAGTGACTGATAAGATTCGCATCCTATTTGAAAATAATCCGGTAATTAAT
The DNA here is from genome assembly GCA_949296995.1 of uncultured Alistipes sp. Classification (GTDB taxonomy): domain Bacteria; phylum Bacteroidota; class Bacteroidia; order Bacteroidales; family Rikenellaceae; genus Alistipes_A. Next base: position 12,283 of record CASFSC010000091.1, read on the forward strand.
GATGCAGTCAATGATTTTTCTGATTATATTGCGTCTCAGACTCTTGCACGCACTATAGAATTCAGTGATGCATTGAACGGTGAAAATGTTACCGAGGTTGATATGGATGGAGTACTGGTTAAACTTTTTGTTGAAGTGATATAATATTTTTGCTGTTGAGTTGTTTATGTTGAAAAAAAGTATTAGCTTTAAATAAAATAGTAAAGCTGAAAATTTTAAATGGTTTTTAGTTGCGAGTTTAAATAAACTATATAAAAGATAGTAGATAACATAGTTTACCTTAATAAAATCATGGGCTATGTCAGAAAATGTTAAAACACGTTATTCCGATGAGGAACTCCAGGAGTTCAAGGTCATCATAATGGAGAAGTTGGAAAAAGCGAAAGCTGATTATGATCTGCTCAGAGCAACTATAACCCATTCCACAAGCAACGATATAGAAGATACATCTCCAACATTTAAGGTACTTGAGGAAGGGGCTGCCACTCTGTCCAAAGAAGAATCGGGTCGTTTGGCTCAGCGCCAACTCAAGTTCATACAGCATCTGGAAGCTGCACTTGTTAGGATTGAAAACAAGACGTATGGTATTTGTCGAGAAACAGGCAAGTTGATACCCAAAGAACGTCTTCGTATCGTTCCTCATGCAACATTGTGTATAGAAGCGAAACATAAGTAACCAGTTTGCCCCGACGGATGGCAACAGACATAACTATTTATACGGACGGCTCAGCACTCGGCAATCCCGGTAGGGGAGGATATGGAGTCGTCCTTATTTCTCCTCCTTACCGAAAAGAGATTAGTGCAGGATATAATTGTACGACGAATAATCGTATGGAATTGCTGGCCGTTATAGTCGGATTAGAGGCTTTGAAACATGATGGATGTAATGTTACCATCTACAGCGATTCCCAATATGTAGTCAATTCGGTTGAAAAGGGTTGGGTCTTCGGATGGGCTAAAAAAGGATTTAAAAACAGGAAAAATAGTGATTTGTGGCGACGTTTTTTGTCAGTTTACAGCCGTCATCATGTAAAATTCGTATGGGTCAAGGGTCATGCCGATATTGCGGAAAATGAACGTTGCGACAGATTGGCCGTAGCTGCTGCCGGAGGAGCAAATTTGTTGGAAGATATTGGATATACGGCAGAAGAGTCGGATTGAAATGAACCTTTGTGATGTTTTTGAGAATAAAAATCGATTTATTTTATAAATAAGTAGATATTTTTTTGGGAAAAATAAAAATGTAGCTATCTTTGCACCACCAAAACGGGAGATTCCGTAGCTCAGCAGGTAGAGCACAACACTTTTAATGTTGGGGTCCTGGGTTCGAGCCCCAGCGGGATCACGGAGGCGCAAGAAAGCGCTGAAAATCAGGCGGTTGAAAGACCGCCTTTTTTGCACCCATAC
>CASFSC010000092.1 GCA_949296995.1 uncultured Alistipes sp.
GCATCCGAAAACACCACTTCTATCGGAGTTCGCAATGAAGATGCTGATTTGGCCGTGGAAGTACTCGAAACAGAGTTCGCTCAGGAAATAAATATGGGTGAAATAAACCGCATAAAAAGCGAACGTGATTTGGCAACCATAGCCATTGTAGGTGAAAACATGAAACATACACCAGGTATAGCAGGAAAACTTTTCGGAACATTGGGCCGAAATGGCATAAACGTCATTGCCTGTGCTCAAGGTGCGTCGGAAACCAATATTTCCTTCGTTATAACGCTTGAAAACCTTAAAAAGGCTCTCAACGTAATACACGATTCATTCTTCCTGTCAGAATATCAGATATTGAATATTTTCATTGCAGGAGTAGGCTTGGTAGGTCACAATTTGTTGGAACAGATCCACATGCAACAACGCAAACTGGAACAAAACAACGGTCTCCAAATCAGAGTTGTCGGCATAACCAATTCTCGTAAATGGATTATAAACCGCGATGGAATCGATCTGGCAACATATCGCGACGAGCTTGCTAAATCGACTAACGAATCATCACCTGAAAAATTCCGTGATGAAATAATTTCAATGAACATATTCAATTCGGTCTTTGTCGACTGTACGGCAAGTGCCGAAGTGGCAAGTATTTACAAAGATTTGCTCAATTACAACGTTTCAGTAGTTGCAGCCAATAAAATTGCCGCCTCTTCGGAATATGAACGTTATGCAGATTTGAAAAATACAGCCCGTAAACGAGGAATAAAATTCCTGTTCGAAACCAATGTGGGAGCAGGGTTACCTATTATCAACACTATCAGCGACTTAATAAACAGCGGCGACAGAATTATAAAAATCGAGGCTGTCGTTTCCGGAACACTAAACTTCATTTTCAACGAAATGAGTGCTACAGTTCCTCTCAGCAAAGCAATCAAAATGGCACAGGAAGCAGGTTATGCCGAACCGGATCCGAGAGTAGACCTTAGCGGTAAAGATGTTATCCGCAAACTGGTCATCCTTTCACGAGAAGCCGGATACAGGGTCGAAATGGAAGATGTGAAAAAAGAGCTGTTCATCCCAGACAAATATTTTGAAGGAAGCGTAGAAGATTTCTGGAGAACTATTCCAGAGATGGATGCCGAATTCGAAGAAAAACGCAAAAAGGTCGAAGCTGCCGGTAAACGTTTAAGATTTATTGCAACGATGGAGAACGGACACACTTCGGTAGCTCTGAAAGAAGTGGATAGTGAAAGTCCTTTCTATGCTCTTGCCGGGAGCAATAACGTTATTTCCATCACCACTGAACGCTACAAAGAATATCCGATGCAGATTAAAGGCTACGGAGCTGGGGCGAGTGTTACGGCAGCAGGTGTTTTTGCAGATATCATAAGCATTGCAAATATTCGTTAAAATGAAATACATTATCATATTAGGTGACGGCATGGCGGATGAGCCGATAGACATGCTGGGAGGGAAAACTCCATTGCAAGCCGCCCATAAACCTTATATAGACCGTATTGCGGCATTGGGGAATACCGGTCTTTTGGATACGATTCCTGCAGGATACCATCCGGGCAGCGAAATAGCCAATCTTTCGGTATTGGGGTATGATGTGCCCAAAGTATTCGAAGGACGCGGCTCTCTCGAAGCGGCCAGTATGGGGATAGATATCGAGCAAGGTGAAATGGCCATGAGGTGCAATCTCATAACGATAGAAAACGGATGCATAAAGAATCATTCCGCAGGCCATATTTCATCGGAAGAGGCGGCTGAACTGATCCATTTTTTACAAGAAAAATTGGGAGGAGGAGACATAAACTTTTTCCCGGGAGTTTCATATCGCCATCTATTGAAAATAAAAGGAGGCAATAAAAATATTGTAACCGTAGGCCCGCATGATGTACCTGGGACTCCTTACAGAGATGTTCTCGTTAAAGCCGAAACAGCAGATGCTGAAGCTACAGCAAAACTGCTCAATGATCTGATCGAAAAATCACAGGAATTATTGGAATCTCATCCAGTAAATGTTGCACGCAAGGCTACAGGGAAAGATCCTGCCAACAGTATTTGGCCATGGTCTCCGGGTTACCGTCCTAAAATGGAAACTTTGATGGATAAATATGGCATCAAAAGCGGATCGGTAATCTCAGCTGTAGACTTGATTAAAGGGATAGGTGTCTATGCCGGTCTTGAGTCAATAAATGTAGAAGGCGCAACCGGGTTATATGATACCAACTATGAAGGCAAAGCAGCTGCAGCAATAGATGCTTTGCGTAAAAAGGATTTTGTATTTTTACATATTGAAGCAAGCGATGAAGCCGGACATGAAGGAGATGTAGCTTTAAAGATAAAAACCATAGAATATTTAGATAACCGTATTGTAAGGCCTATATTCGAAGAGGTTACAAAATGGAATGAACCGGTAACGAT
>CASFSC010000093.1 GCA_949296995.1 uncultured Alistipes sp.
TCATCGCCAATCTTTCGTTTGGATTGTCAGACGAAACGCTTCTGAATCAAGCAAAATTGGGCGTGCTGATTGGAACTGTCTTAGCGGGAATTTTGGGTTATATCGTTTTGCATTTTGTTTTACCTCGAGAGAAAAGCGTACAAAATAAGTAGGTTAAAGCGAATATAAGATAATCGGTTCATTATCTTCTTTTTATTTTTTTAGAAGGGAGCAGTTTGCCTGCTCCCTTTCTTGTAATAACATCTGCGTATTTTTCGATAATATCAAAGGCATGTTTATGTTAGCATTTGCAATAGCATATTCCTCCAAATATAATATATACAAAACGCTTCCATCCTCATATATTACATATCAAAACGTTACTCCAATTTCTATCGCACACAAAACAATATATGTTAAATATTTATCGTATAAACATGAATATTGATATTTTTAAGTATGATTTTGTGATAAATTTATTGATTATTTAAAAATATTATATACATTTGCACCGTTTTGATGCAACATTAACGCAGGTATTAGAAAATCGAAATGACACAAAATGCTGAAATTATTAATTATGATGTTAAATTAAATATGAGAGGTTTATGAAAAAAAGATTGACTTTTTTGCTTTCCTTGCTTATATTGAGCATAGGATTTACTATGGCACAAGTGTCTAAAGTGACTGGTGTCGTAGTGTCAGCGGAAAACGGAGAGCCGGTTATTGGAGCTTCGGTATTGGTTGTAGGTACCAGCCTCGGAACAATTACGGACATTGACGGCAGGTATGAAATTTCGAATGTACCAGCAGATGCGAAGCATTTGAGAATTTCGTACGTAGGCATGGAAACACAACAAGTAAACATTAAACCTGGTGTGATACGCACTGAATTGCGTAGTGATACGGAAATGATAGACGAAGTGGTAGTAGTAGCTTATGGTACCGCTAAGAAATCTTCATTTACTGGTTCGGCAAGTGTAGTCGGCGCAAAAAATATCGAGAAACGTGCCATAACCAATGCGACTTCTGCATTGGAAGGTAATACATCAGGAGTACAAGTGACTTCAGCATTGGGTCAGCCGGGAGAATCAGCATCTGTACGAATCCGTGGTTTCGGTTCGGTAAACGCTTCTAATGCACCGCTTTATGTCGTAGATGGTGCTGTATATAACGGAGATATCGCCAATATCAATCCTGCAGATATCGAATCAATGACCGTATTGAAAGATGCTGCGTCTACTTCTCTTTATGGTTCAAGTGCCGGTAACGGTGTTATTTTGATTACAACCAAGAAGGGCTCGAATACTTCCGGAGGTGCAGGTATCACATTGAATATTTCTCAAGGTTGGTCAAACCGTGCGTACGCTGATTATGCGAGGGTAGGTGTTTATGATTATTATCCTTTGCAATGGCAGATGTTGAAGAACTCTCGGATTACCGGCGGAAGTACCGAAGCGGATGCAGCCCTGTATGCTTCGAAAAATATTGCCAGTGAATTGAAGTACAATCCGTTTATGAATATTGCGGATAATGCGATTGTTGGTACAGACGGACGGTTAAACCCGGCAGCTCGTGCTTTAAAATGGGGAGATGACTTGGATTGGGAAGATGCAGCCTATTCTACCGGCTATCGTCAGGAATACAATATCAGCTATAACAGCAGCAACGAGAAA
>CASFSC010000094.1 GCA_949296995.1 uncultured Alistipes sp.
GAATTTCTTGCCGATGTAAGGGCCAGGTTGGGTGTTTTGAAAGGTGTTAATATAGAAATAGGACAACCTATATCACACCGTATCGATGCCATGCTTTCCGGTACGCAGGCAAATATTGCCATAAAAATTTTCGGTCCCGACCTGAACCGATTGTTTGCCATAGGTAACCAGATAAAAAATGCAGTTTCAGGTGTCGACGGCATAGCTGACCTCAATGTGGAGCAACAGGTTGAAACTCCTCAGTTACAAATAAAACCCAAAAGGGATATGCTTGCCCGTTATGGCATCACTTTGCCTCAATTTTCTGAATTCGTTGAAGTCGCCCTTGCAGGGAAAGTCGTATCGCAGGTTTATGACCAAGGACGTTCTTTCGATGTTACAGTCAAAGTAGATGATTTCGATCGAAGTGATATGGAACGTATCGGAAATCTTACAATAGACGGTGTTAACGGGAAAGTGCCATTGAATTATGTGGCTGATATTGTATCATCGTCAGGTCCTAATTCAATAAGCCGTGAGAATGCTCAACGTAAAATTGTTGTTTCGGCCAATGTGTCGGGGCGTGACCTGAGAGGTGTCGTAAATGACATTCAGGATATTGTTTCGGAACAGATAACTCTTCCGGAAAATTATCATGTCGAATATGGCGGGCAGTTCGAAAGTGAACAGGCTGCATCCAAAATACTTCTCTTTACCTCGATCATATCATTGCTTATAATATTCTTGCTTTTATATCAGGAATTCAAAAAAATGTCTGTAGCAGGAATAATCATGCTTAACCTGCCTTTGGCACTGATTGGTGGCATATTCAGTATATGGTTTACATCGGGAGAAATAAGTATTCCTGCCATAATCGGTTTTATTTCACTTTTCGGCATAGCTACCCGTAACGGTATACTTCTTGTTTCGCATTATAACCAACTGCACAAAGATGGTATGAACTTACATGACAGTGTCGTAAAAGGTTCTATGGATCGTTTGAACCCGATATTAATGACTGCTCTAACTTCAGCTCTGGCTCTTATTCCTTTGGCTGTCGGAGGTGATTTGGCAGGAAATGAAATTCAAAGTCCGCTTGCAAAAGTTATTTTGGGCGGATTGTTGAGTTCCACGCTTCTGAACGGATTTATTATTCCTTCAGTATATATTATCATGAATCGTAAAAAAGCAAATCTATGAAACAATATATTTTCCTGATATTTTTAATGCTGTCTATATCGACAGTCGATTTGTCTGCTCAAAATGATATCGATTATGTTCTCAGTAAAGTGGAAGAGTTGAATCAGGATCTTGCTGCACGAAGAGAACTTACATCGGCTCAAAAACTTGAAGCTCAGACGGGTAAATATCTCAGTAATCCTGAAGTGGAATTCGAACATTTATGGAGTCATAACAGACCTTCTGAAACAGCCGGAGAACTAAATGTAAATCAAGCGTTTGATTTTCCGAGTGCATACTCTAATCGTAATAAGATAGCCAAACTTAAACAGTCGATGTACGATAATGAAGGAGCTGCATTCCGACAGCAGTTGTTATTGGATGCCAAGCTGCTATGTTTGGAAATAATCTATTTACGTAAACAACAGTTGATAATCGATAATAAAGTGACAAATGCCGAACGAATATCCCAATCGTATAAAGATAAAATGGATGCTGGAGATGCAAATATACTTGAGTATAATAAAACTCAGGTGGAATTGATAAATGCGCAGACCCAGTCTCGTCTCAATCGAGTCGCTTTGAATTCGAAACTGGAAATGCTCAATAATTTGACAGGAGGAATCCCGGTCGAATTCAGTGCGACGGATTATGATTGGACTTTTGTTTTGCCAAGTTTTGAGTCTTTGGAAACAATGTATTTTGAAAATAATCCGGAGCTTGCCAACATTCAGAATGAATTCGATGTAAACAGTAAAAATGTAGCGTTGTCAAAATCACTGTCTCTGCCGAAATTTGAATTAGGGTACAGACATGATTTTGGTGGGGGAGTAAATTCCAACGGATTACGTGCAGGAATGTCAATCCCGTTGTTCGAAAATAAGAACACGGTCAAAGCGGCCAAAGCACAAGCCCTATATTCGCAAAAAAAACTGCAGAGTACGAAACTGAATAAAACAATCGAGTTAAAGCAGTTATACGATCAAGCTATAACATTGCTCTCATCGTTAAATATGATGCGAAATGTTGTAAATAAAACAAACGAAAATATAACTTTGCTCGAAAAAGCTCTTGATGCCGGACAAATACCTGTTACAGATTATTTTACAGAATATGCAACGATTTATGAAAGTCAACTGTCCATGCTTGCAATCGAAAAGCAATATCAGGATGTAATAGCGCAGATATGCCGTTTTGAGCTTTAATTTGTATAAAAACACACAAATTCAATAAAATTTTAACATCGCTGTATATTCTCAAGAAAATATTATATATTTGCAAACAGAATTATGGTGTCGGGGTGCGTCCAGACGGATCGCGCCCCGCACATTAAGACAGAAAGCAAATTATAAAATATATTTGAGGAAAAAGATGAAAATTGTAGGCGAACCCAAAGCGTTTTTAAGCAATGAAGCCTTGCAGCTTCTGAACTTGTACGAATCACTCGGCGAAAGGGCTGAAATATTTTTGCCCCGTCATATTTTTGATAATCTTACAAGTTTTGTGACCCTCTGTATGGAGGAGCCAGACGATCCGGCAAAACAACAAGCCGAAATTAACCGTTATTTATTGAAATTCCGTGAGGATATTCCGGGTTACACCGACGTATCCCTGATGCTCATACCTCACAACAATTCCAAAGCGTTTGAATTAAGCAGCAAACGTGGTGAATTCGTAAAGAAAATTGATTCGCTGCTCGATACCGACGGCACTACAACCGAAGTCAAAAACCTCCTCAAAAACATTAAAGACAGTCATGACCTCTCGGTAGGAACACCTCCTATCAACAGTTATCATATCGACTTCATGTCGCAAGTGCAGTTGGGAGGACATGTGAGTGACCTGCGTAAATATCGTGATGTAATAGGTGTTACAGGCGATATTAACGAAGCTCACTGGAATTATCTTATGGATACCCTGGAACAGATGATAAGCCAGAGTACCCACTATACGACAAATGCTGAAAAGAACGACTTTTTGCAGCGTAGCCGTTGGGCCGTGAACTTTAAAGGAATGAACGGATTTATCCGTACGGTTGTGTCGGGTAATGCCGATACGGCAGTGGCACTGCTCAGAGGTGATGTATTCAACCGTGATTGCGTCGTAGTACTGGAAAGTCCTACTCCTGAAGACTTGTATGAAAAAATGACTACCGATACGACATCAGTATTTGTAGTTAAAGTTAAACATATGCGTATAAACCACTATTCCGGCGAAAAGTGGTTCCCTCTTTTGACCCGTTTGGTGATTGTCGATGACTCGAAAGAATCTCGCAGTTCCAATACGTCATTGGTATTCTGCTTCCATAACGGCATTATCAATACACTTAATAAAGTACACACCAAGAAACTCGGTTCTCCTGCAAATACACAGCTTAACCTGCGTTTGATACTCGAAAACGTAAACTTGAGATATCTTCAGGAATTCCGTGAAAAATTGGAAATACAGATAAAAGAATATACTCGTGAACTCGATACTTTGTTGGTTGAACAGACTGGATCTTCGACCGACATAGACAAACGAATATCTCTTTTCACACTTGATTCGTTCTCTCGACAAATCGTAAAGGATAAATATTCGCTTGAAAAATTGCGCGACTTTATATTCTTCTTGGAAAATTGTCACAAACAAGATACTAAAAAGATACAGACACAGGAACTTATCGATGAGTTTGAAAACCGCATGAAGAACTACTTCTACGCAGGCAACAAACTTATCGATGTAGTAACTATTCTGGAAGGTGGTGGTCGCCATCAAATCGAAACTTTCGGAAAATACCTTCTCAGCAAGCCGTTCAATAATCTGAACAGCAAAATACGTTATGCATGTGAAGTAATTCTCAACATAATTCCTAACTGCTATGAACGTACTTTGAAAAATCATTTCCATAAAAACTTCGGTATCAATCTGTTCCTTGAAAAATATCAGGAATATTTGACGAAAGTTGGAAAAGATGCTGACAATAAGGGACGTTTTGAAAAACTCCTCATCGACCTCGGTATCAGAGACAAATATTTTGCATTGAGCGAAGAGGATCAAAATATAGTTAAGAATTTCCTGGCCGCTCTTGGCAACCTGAATCAAACATCTGTTTCGGATTCGGTACAGATGATTATTCGCGATCTGTTGTTCAATCCTAACGGTAAGCCGAAACCTTATATTATATACAATGCCGTACAGGCCTGGGAATACAAGGATCTGCTTCCGGATGATTATTTTGACATCAATCCGTTCGATTTGGAAATCGAAAACGACAACGTAGGACGTTTGGCTTACGATCGTTTGACTGACGAACTGATGAGAATCAAATCTACACTTACGCTGTTTGATGAAAGCGGAAGTTTGTGGGATCTGTTCTGTGAAAACACGACTATCATCATAAATGACCCAAATAATCCTACGGGATATACCGACTTCAACAGCGAACAGGTGAACAACTTCCTGAAGTTCCTGAACACTTGCAAGATTACACTGTTCCTCGATGAAGCATATGCAGAAAGTGTCAAGATAGAAGATAAGGAGATGCCTAAATGGCGCACTATCTCACGCTATATCATGAACAATATAAGTGCTCAAAGCCGTATCAAAGCCGTTTCATCACTTTCTACGACTAAGAATCTTGCTGCTACGGGTGAACGTTTGGGCGCTGTGGCCGTTACACCACAGGCTGCCGATTTTGCTAAATTTGCACGTAAACAAAACAGTGCTGAGCATGGCAATAACAATTCGTTGTTGATGCTTAACAACACTTTGGAAACAGCTCAGGTTGCAAAAAGCATCAAAGATCAAATCGAATCTGAGTTGCCTAAAAATGCATCTCGTTCCAAGATTAAGAAATCGATTGTTAATTTCATTATCAAACAGATTGACAAGACAAAAGAAAATAATGAAATCAGTAAAACGAACCGTCAGCTCCATAAAACAGCCGGATTCGAAGGTTCTCCATTGTACTTGTTCCTTTTGGATGAACTCGTAGCGCTTAACAAACTAGATGTATTGGGACTTCCTGATGACTTCAAGTACAAAGACGAGCCATTCTTCTCATATTATCAAAATAAGTTGCTCGAAAACTTGAACCGTTTCCGTGTAAACAAAAATTTCAGAAGCGAATCGTTGAAACGTCTGAAAATGGCTAAATCGGTAGCTGCTGAACTTTTGGAAAAGGCTCCGGAAGGAACTCAATTGGGATTCATCCAATCTGATGGTTCTTATCTGTTCAACTTCCGCATACTTGACAATGCAGCTTATGCTGATATTTTGGCATTCTGCCGTTTCCTTGCTAAATACAAAGGGGTGGCTACAGTGCCATATCCAACAGGATTGGTACGTTTCTCTTTGGGTGGATATATCTCCGCTTCACAAGAGGGCATGAAAATATTTACTGCCGAAATCGAAGATGCGTTCTCAATATTTATCAAATATTGGACCCAGTTCGATGCCGCACGTAAAAATCCTGTCAACAAAGGTGTGGAAACAGATACTCTGTTGAGAAACATCTTCTGTTACCCTAAAGACAAGGATTTTATCGACAGTTTACTTGCCGATTATGCACACTCTTCCAAATTCAAGAAAGACAAAGCTCCATCATTGCAAATACGTGATGTACGCTCTTTGTACCACAATTCTCCTGAAAAGAGCGGTGTAACCATAACCACTATCGGACGTTCCGCAAACTCTGTAATAGAATTGCATGGCGACCTTATCGGTTCATGCCAGGATGTATGTGAATTCATAAAGAGTTCAGCATTTACCAAGATATACGAAAACCTGCTCGCTCAAGTATACAAGAAAATACCTGCTTTGGCAGATCTCGATTTCAATACGGTAAGTTCACGTTACAGTAAAGCTGTAATATTGAAATATATTTCCAACAAGAAAACATTCCAACCTAACAATTACGTTCTCGACAATCCTGAAGAAAAGAATGTAATGAAGGAGATCCTTATAGAGATGGAACATCTGTTGTTCTCTGATAGCAAAATGAAGATTATGGCTATCAATGCAACAGGAAATCCTGATTTGGATAAGGCTAAACTGGAAGGATTGAATGCCATTATCAAAAAGTATATACGCGAAATATTGCTTCACTTCAATCTTCCATTCGAAAAGGAAAGTTTGGAACCGAGTCGCAAGGAGATCATACGTTTCGCAGGAGAATGTTTCGAAGAAACTACAGGTATCAAACTTACCGAATTGAATCTCAATATCTGGATAGATGAATTTATCCGCAATCTTCGCGAATTGCCTGCATTTACCGATTCGGCCATCTCGCAAAAAAGCATCGGATATATTTATGATGTATTGAAAGAGGGCATGGAAAAATCGCCTACGATGACGGATAAGATTTTGTATCTCTATCTGCTCAATAATGACGATTCTTTCTACAAATTGGTTTGCAAAAAGTTGATGTATTTCGATGAACGTATAAAGAATTGCGATGATTCGGAATTGAGAATGTTCACTGAAGAGTTCGTATCGAGCATCATGCCTATGGAACTCGAAGAGTTGAGCAATTACATAATGCGTAAGAAGGATATAAAGATCGCTGAAAACGAAATTTATGCCGTAACCCGCAAAGTTGTACGTTTTTATATAAGCCTTATCAAACGCACGCGTGGCACGGATTACTACAACCGTTACGCCCACACTATGGTTCGTATCGTTGAAACGGCCTTCAAGAAACAAAATTCAAGTGTCAATGAAATGGCACAACATGGTATTTCCATATACAAAGGATTCGAAATGGAGAACAAAACACTCGAAACATTTGATAATGGAAAGATCAGTTGGATCAATGACTTGATGATAAAATGCGGTGTTATCTCATCGGAACAACCGGTTCAGGAACATACTCGTATCGTAACGGATGCGAAAAAACGCGAATATCCGTTCCATAAGATCGACCGTATAGAGAGCAAAAAGATCGATGGTGAAATTCCGGCAGATAATCCTAATGATTATATCCGCTTTATCGACCCACGTCCTGATCAGTCGTTCTTTATAAATCGTATGGCACGTTTCGTTGCCAATATGGACTCAGATGACTATCGTTGTAAGGTGGTAAAACATGGTATTGTGAAGGAACTCGTTATCTTCCAAAAAGGATATATGAAGTATCTGACCGACAATTATCGTTTGAACTACACCGAAAATATCAGTTTGAAAGATATTGAAAACTTCGTTCCGGATGTAATATCACTGTTGGGTGCTCCTGAAAAATTGATTTCATTCCCTCAAATAGGGTATTTCGATATTAAAGGACCTACCGGAAATATCAAGACAATCGTTACTCCGTTGAAAAAAGAGGCCGACTATTTCGGAGATGTCAAGAAACCTAGATTGACGGTTATCAACGAAAAAGTAAAAGAGTTGGGCGGTATTCCTCGTCACGGTTCGTTGTTCCTGGTTGAAGAAAATGACGGTAGTGTATTTGTTATCGAAATCAATGGAGACAGTGGAGTAGGTAAGAGTGAAATGATTGCTGCCTTTGTATTGAAATGGCTGAAGAACAATCTGGAAGGCATACGTTCAGTAAAGATGATTGCCGGCGATATGTTCCACGAATTCCAGGATGCCGAAGGTAATTTGTATGGTATAGGTACCGAAGTAGGAGATTTCTCTCGTACAACAGACTTTGACCCTGATTACATCAAATATTACAAATATCTGTTCGAAAGCAGTGCTGACAGTAATGTTACAGACCTTAACTCCCGCAGTACTGTGAGTGGGATGTGCGATATTACGATGCCTTATAAGATAGATATCATGTTGTCGGCCAGCAACTATTCCAAAAATGAAGGAGGCATAACACGTGTCGATAATCCTGAAAACTTCCTGTTGTATATAGATGCACACGGAGAACGTAAGGAAAAGGCAACAAGTAGTGACGGTCCTAACTTCCAACGTACATTGAAACGTTATACGGCCGACAAAAATATTGTTGAAGTAATTTCACGCCATGGTAATTATCTCGATGATATTCTTGATTGGGAATATTCTAAAGCCGACAATCAATATTATCTTGCATCATCATACAAGTTGCTTGATAAAATAGATGTCGAAGAGGTTGTTAAAATGATATTCGTAGGCTATACTTTCAAACGTAACGACCGCAAATATGCTATCGAGGATGTCTCTTTCGATATGATACAGAACAGATTTATAGCAAGCGTATCATACGAAGAAGAACATGAAAAAGTGTACGAAGATATGGTTATAGATCGTCGTATGTTCAGCTCGATATTCGATGCGATAGCAAGTACACCAGGTGGACAACCGTTTATTGCAGAAGAAGACCAGGTTGAAACAGTTAAGACACTTATTAACGTACTTCGTGGCGGCAAAGATGGTAAAGGCAAGGCCAAAGAGATCCAATTCGGAGTACTTTCTACCGAAATAGGTAAGAAAGGACGTGAAATCACAGGACCTCAAAAAGCTGCTGCAGCCTTGAAACAACTGATTCAGGAAGTCAGAGTAAGCAAGCCTGAAATCAATGAAGGTAAGATTAAGGTTAAGAAATTGCTTAACGAAAAATATTACCACATTTTCCATGGCGATATGAACAGTTCTGAATTGTGGAGATATAACTTCTATCTCTATCAGTTGGATAATATGCGTAAGGCAGATATTCGTCGTATGGATAACCGCAACAAGAAAGTCGATATCAAAGACTTGGTTGATTTCCAACCGGCTGATCCGAAAATGGAATTCAGTCCGCTGTTGATCAATCCGAACCTCAATATCGAATTGAACAGTTTTGGTGAAACATTCGAAGAGTTGATGAGTTTCCCTAACTACGCCGAATTTGCTGAAGAATTTGCTGCAAAAACAGATCGCCTCTATATAGCTCAGGGATATAGCAAGGAAACGAACATCAATAATATGATAGTTCAGTTGTTAATGCTTGAGGGATATGTAAATAGCGATGATCTTGCGCGAGGAAGCGTTATTGAAAAGGTTAATCGAGAAACTATTGCGGCAGCTAAGTATGCAGTTGTTCAATTCCTGAATCGTAAATCTGAACAGACTGAAGACAAACCTGAAGAAGTGAAAAATCAACCTGTTTCCAAAACAAGCGCTAACAAGAGTAAAAAATAATTAGATAAACCGACAATTTAGCGCTGGATGAAACAAGCCGGCGCTATTTGTATTAAACTGATAATATTATGACCTATTTGACTAAACTAAAGACCATTATGGCAATGTCTGTTTTTGCTGTAATTACGACATGTGCTTCTGCTGCGACATTCAATATTAAGGATTTCGGAGCTAAAGGAAATGGAAAAACCGTTAATACCCAAGCTATCAATGATGCTATCGTGGCATGCGAACAAGCTGGTGGTGGAAAAGTTATTGTACCTAAAGGAATATATCTTAGCGGGACAATAATTATGAAAAGCAATGTGAACCTTGTACTTGAGGAAAACGCTGTGATAAAAGGTGTTAACGACCTTACGGCTTATAGAGCTTATCAACCGGTGGGCGATTTGAGCCGTTACGGAATTATGAATGGTAATTATAAGGAAGAAAACAGATGGACTCGAGCTCTTATACTCGGAATGGGAATTCATAACAGTTCTATTACCGGCGACGGAACTATTGATGGAAGTCATGTAGAAGATCCGCAGGGTGAGGAAAAAATGCGCGGTCCACATACGATATTGTTCGGTGAAAGCAAAAACCTGGAAATTAGCGGTATAACTATCAATAACGCAAGTAACTATGCCTTTATGTCATATGAAATCGAAAATGCGACGTTCCATAATATTTCGATACATCAAGGTTGGGATGGTATCCACATTCGTGGTGGGAAAAATATCCTGATAAGAAATTGCAATTTCCAGACAGGAGATGACGCCATTGCCGGCGGATATTGGAATAATATGGTTATTACCGACTGCAATATCAACTCGTCATGCAATGGCATACGTATCATAATGCCAGTGAATGGCATGAGTATATCTAATTGCATATTTCAAGGTCCTGGTGTATATCCACACCGTACCTCCAAAGAGTTGAAACGCAACAACTCATTGTCAGGTATTATTTTACAGCCGGGAGGATGGGGTAAAGCTCCGGGCATGGTTGAAAATGTACATATTCATAATCTGCAAATAGATAATTTTGCAACTCCTGTTACAATGATTCTCAATGAAGGTAATAATGCCAATGGAATTATAGTAGAAAAAATTAAGGCTACAAATATCTATCTGTCCGGATACAGTGTGGAAAGCTGGAAAGGAGGAAAATATGATAATGTCATATTCCGTGATATTTATACCGAACTTAAAGGAACAGACGATCCAGAAGTGTTGGATATAGTGATGAAACAGCCTCATACAGATTCACGTCAGATGCCTTATTGGGCATTTTATGCCAATAATACAGGTAAAATTATACTTGAAAATGTTGAATTTAAGTATACAGGCAAAGAGATACGCCCGGCAATGTGCTTTGACAATGTTAATACAGTAGTGTTGAAAAATGTAGAATGTCAGGATGTGCCGAATGTTGAAACTACCGTATTCAAAAGAGTTACCGTTGTGGATCGAAAATAATAGAATGAGTTTTTTATGAAAAGAAGCTATGTGTTCTCGTTTTTTGTATTGATATTATTGTTTGTCAATTATAACTCGTATGCAAAAAACGGTAAAGATCCCATAAAAATATTGGCCATAGGCAACAGTTTTTCAGTAGATGGAGTTGAATATCTGGATGAATTGGCGGAAGCGGCTGATGTTGATATTATTGTAGGTAATCTTCATATAGGAGGCTGTTCTCTTGAAAGACATTGGAAAAATGCTGAAAACAATATTCCTGATTATGAATATTTCAAATACAAAGCAGGAAAGATGTCAAAACAAGACAATGCCACTTTATCCGATGCATTGACAAATGAAAGTTGGGATTACGTGACATTTCAACAAAGAAGTCCTGATTCTGGAATATACGACACCTATTTCCCATATTTGTCGAATCTAATCGAATATGTAAAGGAAAAGGTCGATAATCCGAAACTTAAATTAGCCATGCAGCAGACATGGGCATATGCTCAAAATTCGACTCATGGAGATTTCAAAAACTATGACAAGGACCAGATGAAAATGTATACGGCAATAGTAGATGCCTATAATAGAGCAGCCAAAACAGTAGGAATAAAAATAATTATTCCTACAGGAACAGCTGTTCAAAATATGAGAAGTGAAATTGGAGATATCATGTGTCGTGACGGTTATCACTTGTCATTGGGATTGGGACGCTATACGGCCGCATGTGCATGGTATTCCACTTTTGTTGGCAATGTAGTAGGCAACTCTTTCAAACCGGAAAATGTTTCGGGCGAAGAAGCTCATATGGCACAATTGGCTGCACGAGCTGCAAAACGCCATCCGAATAAAATTTCATATAATTTTATAAAATAGATAATAGCTGTAATTTTATATTTGTAGAATAATTTTATCATAAATTTCACAAACATTTTTGAGATTGAACTGCACCCCAAAAGTTAGACATACAACTTTTGGAGTGCAGTTTATTTATAACGTACTGTCCGAAAATAAGTTAAATTGAGTAAATGAAATTATTGTTTGGCAAGGGATAGAAACTATATGTTTGAAGCGTTTTAATGACCAATCATATGGGGTATGTCTTTCTTAGAGAAAACGGTTTGGAGATTACAATGATGGAAAACTTTTTGGCATAATGAATTCCGAGCTTTTTTGCATTGCAAATTTGATTCTGCTAAAACATTATAAAGGTTTTGGAGTGATTATATAGCCTATTATAATAATAAATAAAGTATAGGTTAAAAGAAAAGAGTTCGGTAGAATACCGAACTCTTTTTATATATGGATAATGTTTTACCTGTCTAACCGTTTGATGTCATTTTAATTTATTCTGACAGGGGCATTTTTTATAAAATTATTATATGGCAACGATTTTTATGTCAGGTAAACAACATTACCTGAAAGTGCCACATTCTATAATTTTTTATTTTTTGAATGTCAGGTTATAGCTGTCGTTCACATTGGTTACGTCGGCCGTCGGACAATCTTTAAATTTCACATTTATAAAGGTTGCTGAACCTTTCTGATCAGGATCTCCTGAGTTGGCATATACTCCGCTTCCACGATATGGAGCTCCGTCTTCCTGTGAAATCAGTCCATCCATTCCACAGCCATTAATGTTTATATTCTTGAACACAATACCGTGTACATTAGGACCCATCAACCTAATACCATCCATTTGTGAATCCAAAACGTCGATATCTGACAGTTCCATATTTATTACATCATATCTTGCCCCATGGAATTCGAGTGAAGCCAAACGGTCTTGGAAAATATCTTTGCGAGTTCCGCATTTGTAAACAGTGCAGTTGTAAACTTTCATCGGTTTTGAAGCATCATATGAACATCCTGGAAAATCGGATGTAAAACGTATGCCGGCACAACCATAATGTTGTCCTACGTACATATTATGAATAACATGTCCGCCGCCGCCGAACATTCCGATACCACCGGCTCTCCAACCGAGTTCGACCGTACACCATCTGAATGTGTTGTTGACATTGCATTTGTCATTATTGGATGACCATGAAGCAATACCATCGTCCCCGCAATTACGCACATCGCTATATTCGAATACGCTGTTCGACGTACCATGTGCAAAATTGACACCATCGGCGTAACTGTTACGTAATCTCACATGAGATACTCGCAAATTATTGGTAGTAGGGTCACTATATCCTCCTATCCACATTCCCACTTCAAAATGTTCTACCCATAAATATTCAAGAACTGAATTTTCATGAAAACCTCCTGAAAAACCTTTGTATTCACGATAACTAGTACCTTCGCGACGTGCACTGTTTACTGTACCAACGTGCATGTGTGAAACATGAAGGTTTGATACTTTTCCTATTACACCTCCGCTGGCACGGTTGTTATTGCAAAAATAGAGGTTGGTATACCACATGCCGGCACCCTGTATCTTCGTTCCTTCAATATCGAGTACCAGTTTATCGTTAAGGTAAAATGTTCCTTCTGGAACATAGACACTTTTGCCTTGTTCCTTGGCCGCTTTGATACATGCATAAAAAGCAGGCAAATCATCGATTTCATCGTTAGCAGTAGCACCGAAATCTGTAACAGAAAGTGCATCATGCGGCATTTGCAATGGAGCATCTACTTTTTCCAATTCTACAAAATCCACACCGATAGGTTCACCCGATATCCATTTCAACTCAAGCACATCCCCTTCATTGAGCAATTTGCTCAGTATCATATGGCTTTCATCGAAACGCATCAAAGGAAAACGTCCCGGTTCGGGATATGCTGTGGGCGGATCGTAATCCTGTAACATGTATTGATATGCCCAATAAGATGTAAGAGACATTTTGTCAATCAATTTACCATTGGCATAAATCCCCATGACTGCAGTAGTGCCATTACCTTTCGGATCGTCAGGAAGAGTGAAACGTACGGTCAATCCGTCTGCTGGTTTGGTTATTGTCCATTTCATGGATTCTTTAGGGTTGTCCAAAATAACATATTCCTGATTGAAAGCCTCCGATGCTGTTCTGTTTTGATCAAAATCAGGAGAATATTCCACTTGAGGATTGCCGTTCAAAACAGCTTCTTTTGAATCATAACGCAAATAGGGCATCGTATAGGCACCTCTTTGGGACAGATCGTGTCCTGTCGTCAAATTTGAGGTGCAGAGCAATAACCCTATTGCAATTATACCTTTAAGTTTTTTCATAATTATAACAACGCAATTTAAAGTTAGCGGGTACAATTTACAGCTAATAATTGAGTTTTGAAAAATAATTTATTAACTTTATAAATTATAATCACAATTAATATAAAAAATGTACGTACCTTTTAAAGAACTATTAACCGATGCCCATAAACGGAAATATGCAGTAGGGGCATTTAATTGTCTTAGTATTGAGAATGTTATGGGCGCAATACAGGCAGCAGAAGAATTGCGGTCTCCATTAATCATTCAGCTTGCTGAAGTTCAGTTCCCATATTCGCCCATGGAACTGATGGCTCCGGTTTACATAAAGGCAGCTGAAAAAGCTTCCGTTCCTGTAACTGTACATCTCGATCACGGTCAAAGTTTCGATACATGTGCTCGAGCCATTAAAGCAGGATTCCAGTCTGTCATGTTCGACGGAGCGGCATTGCCATTCGAAGAAAACGTACGTATCACTTCCCAAGTCGTGCAGATGGCCCGTTCTTTCGGAGTTGATGTCGAAGCAGAACTCGGTAAAGTCGGGGATACGGGAATAGGAGCAGGTGAATCGACTGGCGATGCATCATCTGCGGATGTCTTTACAGATGTCGAAGAATCGGCCGAATTTATTGCTCTCACAGGAATAGATGCATTGGCCATAGCCATAGGAAACCTGCATGGCAAATATGTTGCAACTCCTCAATTGAATATAACTCGTCTTAAAGAGATAAATAAGAGAAATAATATGCCATTGGTGCTTCATGGCGGCAGCGGCACAAGTGTAGAGGATTTCAAATCGTGCATACATAACGGAATATGTAAGATAAACGTTGCCACGGCGATTCAGATAGGGATTACCAACAAACTTAAAACATATATGGAAACAGATCCCCATCCGAACTATATAGATATGAAATATAAAATGATAGAGGCATCGAAAGAGGTAGTTATGGAACACATGTTACTATTCGAGAGCGACGGCAAAGCATAGTTCCAAATTCTTAAACTGAACCTAAATTAACCTAAAATTTTATATATGAGAAGAGGAATTATATCGGTCGGCAACTGGCTGGTCGATACGGTTAAATTTATAGACAAATATCCTGTTCCCGGAAATTTGGTAAACATTACCAAAATCGAGACAGGACTTGGAGGGTGTGCCCATAATGTATTGGTCGACCTCGCACGACTCGGTACCGATATTCCGCTTTATGCCGGAGGTTGTATCGGAGCGGACGATAACGGTCAATATGTGATGAATGAGATCAAAAAATATGGGCTTGATTCGACATATATGAATATTATGGAAGGTGTGGCCACTTCATACACAGACGTAATGTCCGAGATGAATGGTAATCATACCCGTACTTTTTTCCATTACAGAGGAGCTAACGCATTACTCGGACCCGAACATTTTGAAAATATTGAGACGAATGCTAAAATTTTTCACTTAGGCTATTTGCTCCTGTTGGACAGACTCGATGATGAAGATGAAGAATATGGCCGTGTAGCTGCTCGTGTATTACATGCAATGCAGCAAAAGGGATATAAGACATCTGTCGATGTAGTATCCGAAGAGGGTGACCGTTTCAGTAAAATAATTTTACCTTGTTTGCCATATGTGGATTATTTCATTGTAAATGAGGTTGAAGCAGGAGCTTGTTACGGTGAATGTCTGAGAGATGACGACGGTAACATAATGTTGGATAAGGTCGAAAAAACTGCAGAATTTTTAATGTCCAAAGGAGTTAAGGATACATGCGTGATGCATTTCCCAGAAGGAGGTTTTGCCATGAATGCCAGAGGAGAAAAATATTATGTTCCTGTAATTAATGTACCTAAAAATGAAATTGTATCGTCAGTTGGTGCTGGAGATGCATTTTGTGCAGGAATGCTCTATTCCTTGCATGAAAACATGCCTTTGAAGGATGCACTGATTTTTGCCAATACATCAGCAAGATTCAACCTCGTAAATGCCACCTCGACAGGAGGGGCACCCAAATTGGAAACCATAACCGAATTTATTAACCTAAATAAACAATATTATGAGACGTTCTGATATAAACGAATACATAGACGAAGCTATTAATTTCTGGAAAAAACATCAGTTTTATTTGCCGCAATGGGCTGAACTTTCACCCGAAGAGTGGAAAACCAAAGGTCCTGAATATGATGAAATACGTTATAATGCATTGGGATGGGATGTAACCGATTTTGCAAAAAACGACTTCTTTAACGAAGGTTTGACTCTCTTTACTATTCGTAACGGAAATGTTAAACGCGATAAAAAACCGTATTGCGAAAAGATAATGTTCGTACGTGAAGGCCAAATTACACCTATCCATTTTCACTGGAAAAAAATGGAAGATATCATTAATCGAGGAGGTGGAACGCTCTGTATGAAATTATGGAGAGCTACGAAAAATGAAGAATTATCGAATGAAGAGTGTGTTTTCCAACTCGATGGAGTAACTACAAAGATAGATGCAGGACAGGTTTTAAAACTTAAGACAGGACAAAGTATAAGTTTCGAACCATATATGTATCATACCTTCTGGGCTGAAGACGGACATTGCATGGTAGGCGAAGTATCGACTGTCAATGACGATGACAATGACAACCGTTTTTATCAACCTCTGGGACGTTATCCGAGTATAGAAGAGGATGTTCCTGCCAAATATCTGCTTTGTAACGAATACTAACCAAACAACGATAATTATGAACTTGAAACCAAAGCTCTTAATTTCAGCAATAACCGCTTCGGTTATGCTCTCGGCATGCGGAGGAGGTAATAACGGTGCAAAAAGTCCCGGAGATTATGTAGATCCCAATATAGGAGGTGTAGCCCCATTGCTGACAGTTGTAACACCACAAGTAAACAGGCCCAATTCCATGGTCAGGATTTTTCCTGTTACACGTCCGGGTCTTACCGACACATATTTTTCCGATCGTCTATATGGAATCAATTTGAACATGCCTAAATACCGTATGGGAGGTGTTACGGCCATAGTTCCGACATCAGGAGAACTGAAAACAGGATTCGAAGAGAGTTCTTCCTGGAGCGATCATGATCTGGAAGAGGTTCACCCATGGATGCATTCGGTAGTGCTGGATGATTACGGAATAAATGCTAAATGGACATCGACGGAAAGAGCCTCCATTTTTGACTTTACATATAACGATGGACGACAAGCCAACATATTGTTCCGTATTTCGGCTCCAGGCCAAATTACGGTAAGCGATAACTCTGTTATCAGCGGATACGAATCGGTTGAATATGCCAAACAATATTTTTATGCCGTATTAAGTCAGCCTTTTGAAAATTCAGGTACATGGAAAGATGGCCAGGTAAGTGAAGCCAAAAGTGCTGAGGGTGGAAATATCGGAGTATGGCTCACATCGAACAAGGCTAAAAATGCAGAAGTACGCATAGGTATCTCATATATCAGTGTAGAACAGGCCAAAGCAAACCTTGAAAAAGAGGTTGCAGACAAAAGTTTTGCTACGGTTGTTAATGAATCACGCAATATTTGGGAAAATGCGTTGGGTAAAATAAAAGTTAAAGGTGGTACAGAACGTGAAAAACGAATATTCTATACCAGTCTGTACCGTGTTTACGAACGTATGGTAAATATTTCTGAAGATGGAAAATATTACAGCGGATTCGACCGTCAGGTACATGAAGACGAAGGTATTCCATTCTACAATGATGATTGGATCTGGGATACTTACAGAAATGCACATGCATTACGTATGATTCTAAACCCGAAACAGGAGGGTAACATGCTCGATTCCTATGTCAGGATGTATGAACAATCGGGATGGGTTCCCAATTTTCCTGAACTTACTGAATGGAGCGTAGGCCCGTGGGGTGGGGAGCCGATGATAGGCAACCATACATCTTCAATATTTGCAGAAGCTCTTATTAAAGGCGTTGATAATTTCGATATTGAAAAAGCTTATGAAGGAGCTCGTAAAAATTCTCTTGAAGGAACTATGGTGCCATGGCGTTCCGGCCCTGCACGAGAAATAGATCTGTTTTACAATGAAAACGGGTATTTCCCAGCCCTTGCACCGGGTGAGGATGAACCTTATCCATATGTAGACAATAATTTCGAAAAACGGCAGGCCGTATCCGTTACACTCGAACATAGTTATGATGACTGGTGTCTTGCACAGATAGCTAAAAAACTTGGGAAAGAAGATGATTATAATCTCTTCATGAAACGTTCCGAAAATTATCTCAATTTGTGGAATGCTCAGACTGGATTTTTCTCTCCCAAAAATGCTAAAGGAGAATGGATTGCAAACTTTGACCCGCAGAATTGTGATGGTATCGGGGCAAGAAGTTATTTTGCTGAAGTCAATGCCTATGTTCATGCATTCCATGTGCAGCATAATATTCCGAAACTGATTGAATTGATGGGTGGAAATGAAAAATTCATCGGACGTTTGGACGATGTTTACTCACGCGGTCCACGTGAAGGGAAATGGCGTTTTATGGGTATCATGCCTGATGCCACAGGATTGCAAGGCTTGATGCCGGCAGGGAATGAACCTGCGTTCCATGTTCCATATCTGTACAATTATGCAGGAGCGCCATGGAAAACACAACACAGAGTAAGACAAATTGCTGATGTGTGGTTCGATGACCGTGTTACAGGTCTTCCGGGAGATGAAGATGGAGGTGCCTTGTGTGCATGGTATGTATTCTCTGCCATGGGATTTTATCCTGTAAGTCCCGTATCGGGTGAATATGCAATAGGTTCTCCAATATTTGAAGAAACAACTATAGATTTGCCTAACGGTAAAACTTTTACGGTTAAAGCTCCTGATGCATCTAAAAAGAATAAATATATTCAATCTGCAAAATTAAATGGCAAACCATTGAACCGTCCATTCATTACTCATGAAGACATAATGCAGGGAGGAACATTGGAATTTGTTATGGGCAGCACTCCAAATAAAAAATGGGGTTTGGAAATATGATTGATATAAAATATTAGTCGCTAATTAGATAATTGTTGTAGCAGCACAACAATATGTATATTAAAAATATAGGGGCGGTGCATCGGCACCGTCCCTCTTACAAAACCCTAACCTTAAAACTAAAAATAGATTCTGAGATAATTAATTAAATTTATTTAATCAATACCGTACCCTTTATCCGTGCCGCAGGACTAGGAGATTCGGACGACGGACCTTGGGGACGTTTAAGCACCAAATCTTTGGAACATTCAACTCCTTGATAATTTCTCCACTTCAACACCACAGTCACTTCATCTTTATCTGCAGGAATCAAATCTCCAACTCTGAATGCGACACATCCTCGTCCAGAGAATGAAGGATAATCTCCAAAAGCATTATGTTTAAACTCAACTATTTTTTTATCAGGTGTAGAGTTTTCATCGTCCACAACAAGATTCAACATATGTGCAATGTTACTGCTGCTGTAAAAGAACTCGAAGTCGATATTCATATACTTCCCGATGCTGAACCATACTGAACCGATAATATTTATTGGATCGTCTCCTAATTCGGCCAGTTGGTCTTCGGTCATTTCTGATTTGTAAAGAATATCTTTGGTAAGTATGTCAGAAATAGCATTCAATCTAACATTATAACCATCGGTCAAGGTCTCAAGAATCGTATAATTGGCAATAACCCGTTGCCCGTTCTGAACATTATACAGAGGAACTTCCGTTTCTGTTACATAAAGTATTTTGCCATCATCAAGAATTATCCGGTAAGACTCTTCTTCAATCTGCACCTCTCCATAACTAACCCAATATTTGAAAGAATAGTTTTTGTCATTACATGAAGTGACCATAAATGCCATAACTGCGATGACAACCATAGATAATTTAGATAGTAATTTCATAAAATTTTCCTTAATTAATTTAATATGTTTATTATAATTTGTTCAATATATAGATGCATGCTTAATGCAAAATGTTGCGTTTGGCTCTAAAATTAGAATTTAAACCTCAGACCGGCATTCATATTGAACATGAAAGGATGTACCGTTCTGTAAGATTCAGGCTGTTTATTATTATCGAAATAATAGCTGACACCCGGCTCGAGATATATTCCGAAATTGTCAATAAAGTTGTAGCCGATTCCTAAACCTGCATTTAATGACCATACTAAACCTTTTGCTCCGAGTGATGACGTATTTCTGGATGCAAAAGTGTCTCCTTCATATATTTTTGTAACTCCTTTAGCAGACAAAGCTATTTCAGCCATACCTCCTCCATTCAGGTATAAATCCCATCGTTTTGAATTCAGCATGGAATAAGATATCGAAACAGGAATACCCAAATAATGTAACCTCTGACTGTAACTATAATTAAATGCAGCACTTAATTGTGTGCTTGACTCCATATAACTATACACGAGTCCTGTTTCAATGCCTATTCTCGGAGTTATGTTTTTTCTTATTTTCAATCCTACGGAAATAGGATATTTATGTTTTAGATCTTTAGGAACCGCATCTGACAAAACTTCGTTACGACTGTTATTGATTTCCATAAACGGAGACGATGTCAACAAACTGAATGTAGGAGATGCGGATGAACCTATTTTTGAAGACATTGAAGATGCACCTCCTCTGAAGAATGCAGAAGCAACCCACTCTTTAGAACCATTCTTTCGAGTACGGGCAAAATTACGTAATTTGGAATTATAGTTTTGAGTATGCCTGTCGAACAAACCTGTCTTTTCTGAATTGGAATATGATTTCATTGATTTCGCAGGATGGCGAGAGAAATCTTGTGCATCAGAAACATTTTCTTCCTTAATATTTGCATTCGTTCTGTTAGGATCATTCTTTGCGATGGCTTTAAACATGGTTACTTCAACACCATCAGCTGCCTGTTTAGTATTTACAACCGCAACTTTACGAGCTGAACGAAGCAATTCATCCAATTCAGGATCGATTGGAAATGCAGGTTCTTTGCCTGTCGTCTCCGATTGTTCAAAATGAGATGGTTCGATTTTATTTGCAATATTATGGTCCGTCGACAAATCAGGAATAATACGCAGCGAATAATAGAGACCGGCACCTATAAACAGTATAAGAGCCGCAACGGCAGCATATCTTAAAAAATGAGATGTATGACGACGCGATAAAGGAATACCCTTACTGTTAGCATCTATGATCATACGTTTCTGCATTTGTGACCATGATGGTACATCTCGCTCCGGAGTATAATCATAAAGTTTATCCTTTAATATGTCATCTATTTTCTCTCGTTCCATTTCCTATATGATATCATCATTTTTCAATAATTTGTGAAGATATATTTTAGCTCTCGCATATTGAGATCGAGATGTACCTTCACTGATGCCGAGTTGTTCAGAAATTTCTTTGTGAGAATAACCTTCAATGGCAAACATATTGAGTACCACTCTGTATCCGTCGGGAAGAAGAGATATGTAACGCATTATTTCCTGCGCTTCCATCTTTTCAATAATAGCACTTTCTCTGGTGTCGAATAATTTTACATCTTCAACCATTTCGCTATTATCCAATACATTATTCTTACGAAGATATCCCAATGCCGTGTTTACAAATATTCGACGCAACCATCCTTCAAACGATCCTTCGCCTCGAAAACTTCCGATTTTAGTAAAAACAGTGATAAATCCATCCTGCAACATATCCTGAGCTATGTCGCGATTAGCTGCATATCGGCAGCAAATCCCGAACATTTTAGAGGCATAACTCTCATAGAGCTGTTGTTGGGCCAATGGGTCGTTTTGTTGACAACGCTTTATCAACTGTTTCTCTGTCACTATCTACACATGCATTTTCGACATCTATTTACATAGATGTTATTAAAAAGAAATTTGTTGCTTCTATAACGATAATTTTGTCAATTTGTTTTATATTCGTAAATATAATATTTATATATAATATGAAAGTTTTTGCATCGGTTGCCGTGTCATTGGATGGATATATCGACGATACTTCTACTCAACGTCTTGTCTTATCAGGAATGGAAGATCGTACAGAGGTAAAAAAAATACGTGCGGAATATGACGCTATATTAGTGGGAGCCGAAACCGTACGACGAGATAATCCTTCGTTGCGTTCTGAAAACAAAAACCTTGTTAAGGTAACGGTAAGTCACACGGGAAATTTAGATGTCGCTTCCCGTTTTTTTGCTGTTGGAGATGCTGAAAAAATAGTTATTGTGGGACAATCCGCAGATGAAAAGGCCATCGGGAACTTACGTAAAGCTGCAACAGTAATTAAAGCTGAATCTGACTCCATATCGTCAAAAGAAATCATACATATCCTCGAACAAAAAGGGATAAAATCACTTTTCATTGAAGGAGGAACACAAATATTGACCATGTTTCTGACTGAAAATGCGGTGGATTACCTGAGGGTCGCAATAGCACCTTTTTTTGTCGGTGAGACAGAAGCTCCGCGTTTTACTTCATCCGGCAAATTTCCTTTTAATAAAAATAACCGCATGAATCTTGTCAAAGTATCCAAGGTAGGGGATATGGCAGTGATGGAATATGATTTAAGGCACTGTTACGATTACAATATGTTAGAAAAAGCTGTAGAGCTGTCTAAAAAATGTCCCAAATCCAATTCTGCTTATTCGGTGGGTGCCGTAATAGTGACAAATAAGGGAGAAATATTTGAAGGATACAGCAGGGAAACTGAACCGCACAACCATGCTGAAGAAGAAGCTATCTTAAAAGCAGAAAAAGCTGGAGCTGTGTTGGAAAATGCTACCATATACTCTTCAATGGAACCTTGCTCCACACGTAAAAGCAAACCTATATCTTGCAGTGAACACATTATAAAACACAAAATGAGTAAAGTGGTTTTTGCATTCTACGAACCGGATAATTTCGTAATATGCAATGCTAAAAAAATACTCGAAGAAGCAGGAATAGAAGTAGTTATAATAGACGAACTGGCAGAAAAGGTAAAAGAGATAAATGCTCACATATTAAAATGAATGAATAATTGTTCATTTATTCTTTGCAGAATAAAAAATCTTTCACATATTTGCAAATGAATATTCATTCATTCATTCATTCATTTATTATGTAAATATAGGACGATGTCTAAGAGATGCGATTTAAGTAAAATAGAAAAAATACGTGATGCAGCAGTAGAAGTTATTAGTGAAAATGGGATTTTGAATAGTTCCGTTGCATCGATTGCACGTGTAGCACAAGTTTCGGTAGGATATTTGTATAGACATTATCCGAGTAAGGAAGACCTTATCAATGAATTGCTGAATGAAGCAATCAATGTAATTACAGATCGTATAGATGAACTTATGAATACCAGACACGAAGTAAAAGATGTAATTGAAGGAGTAGTTAGTTTCATTATTGAAAATGCGGATAAAAATCCTTCGAAATACAAATTTCTGATAATGTTATTGAATGACTTCTCTATCCGTATCAATCCACAAATAAAAGAACGTATTAATTTAATAGGCACAAAACTAATTGCACTCGGAAATAAAACAAAAGAATTAAAAAAAGAGATTACGGTATCTGATTTGTATACATCACTTATCGGTATACCAATGCAACATTTGTCATCCGTATACAGGTTTAATTTCAACAATGACAACACAAACAACATAGAACAGTTGGAAAAAATAAAAGCTATCTCATTGCAGATTGTAATGCAGTAACACAATGCGTATTATGAAAAAATTATTTTTGATTTCAATCATGTCTGTTTCGTTCCTGTCGGTTTATTCGCAGGATAGAAAAGCCTTGACATTCGATGAAGCAATAAACATCACGTTAACCAACAATCCCGCGATTACAGCCTTGAAATATGAGGAAGAGGCTGCCGCGAGAGAAAAGAAAGCTGCGACAGGTCTTCGGTTCCCCAATGCAGGGATTACAGGAGCTTATATGTTCATGAGCGATGATATCGACATAGATCTGAATAATCTGAAAACTCCAGTCAAAGGTATCATCGGAACTCTTCCGACAGGATTGTTACCTACCCAAGTGTTGGAACAGGCCAATGCACTTTTAGGAAAGAATTGGAATATGATGATTCAGGAAAGAAGTTTCGGTAGTATTGCAGCTAATGTTTCAGTGCCTTTATTTACAGGAGGGAAAATAAATGCTGCAAACAATGCTGCAAAAATAAAAGTACGTGAAACACAAGAAACAGGTTCACAAAGTCGTAATGCTTTGGTTTCAGAACTTACCGAACGTTATTTCGGACTATCCTTGGCATTGCAAGTCGTTGAAGTCAGGAAACAGGTTCTTGAAGGCATGAAGATGCATCTGGCTGATGCAAAAGCGTTAGAAGCAAACGGTATAATTGCTCATAGCGAACGATTGTATGCAGAAGTTTATGCTGCAGAAGCAGAAAGAGATTACCAGAAAGCTATTAAAGATGTCGAAACCATAAACACCGCTTTATCGAATACGCTTAACAGCGAAGAGTTATATTCACCTATAACCAATATGTTCATACTTAACGAAATCGAGAGTTTAGAACATTTTAAGGAAATGGCAAGAATAAACAGCCCCTTGTTAAAGCAAGTTGCCTTAAAGAAAGAGTTGGCTCAAGAGAATATACGTTTGCAACGCTCTGAATTTATGCCTCAGGTAGCGGCTATGGGAGCAGCATCATTATATAACTATCAAGTAAGCCCCTTTATTCCCAAATGGACAGTGGGAGCAGGGGTTCAGTTGAAAATTTTCGACGGTTTGACAAGAGAACACAAATACGGTGCAGCAAAAAGTGTATCCCGCCAGGTAGGAGCTATAGAGATTAAAGCTACAAATGATATAATGACACTTATAGAAAAGTTATACAATGAAATGATAACTTATAAAGAACAGCTGCCATCTCTCAATGCTTCGGATAAATTCGCACGCGAATATCTCAGAGTAAAAGAGGCTGCTTTCAAAGAAGGGATGGCTTCATCGGTCGATGTTGTCGATGCACAGTTGAACCTTGCAAAAATACAGACAGAGAAATTACAAGCAGCTTATTATTATGATCTTATGCTTGCAAAACTTCTTGAAGCATCGGGACAAAGCCATTTGATGTCAGAATATGGCAAAAGATCTTCTGCCGAACAAATAAGATTTGAAAATTAAAAAATTAGAAATAAATATGAAAACGAGTAATCTAATAGGACTTATTATCGGTATTGTAGTTGCGATAATAGTAGTATCGCTGATAAGCTGGTTTATAATCAAACCCGAACCTCTGATAATACAGGGAGAAGTCGAAGTTAGTAATTTCAAAGTATCGTCAAAACTTGCAGGACGTATCAAGGAGATGCATGTAAAAGAGGGGCAAAAAGTTGCCAAGGGTGATTTGCTTTTTGTATTGAGTACACCGGAAATAGATGCTAAACTCATACAGGCTGAGGCCGCTCGTACTGCCGCAAGCGCACAGAATAAAAAAGTGGACCAAGGAGCTCGTCATCAGGAGGTCAGTGCAGCAAAAGATCTGTGGGAAAAGGCTCAAGCAGGTGCAGAATTGGCACAAAAAAGCTATGAAAGGGTTAAAAACCTTTATGAAGCAGGGGTTGTTCCTGCACAGAAATTCGATGAAGCATCAGCCAATCTGAAAGCTGCTCTAAGTACGGCATCGGCTGCCAGATCCCAATATAATATGGCAATGGAGGGTGCCCGTACAGAAGATAAAATCGCAGCTGAAGCCTTGGTTAAACAAGCTTCCGGCGCTGTTTCAGAAGTGGAGTCATACCTTGCAGATGCAGAACAATATTCTCCAATGGATGCTGAAGTATCGACAATCATATCCGAACAAGGAGAATTGATAGGGTCTGGATATCCCGTTATTACATTATTGGATATGAGTAATATGTGGGTTACATTCAACATAAAAGAGACCTTGTTGCCCAAAATAAAAATAGGTACGGTAATGAATGCTCATGTGCCTGCACTGGACAAAAATATTAAGATTAAAGTGTATTACATGTCTCCACAGGCCGACTATGCAACGTGGTCTGCAACCAAAACAAGAGGAGAGTTCGATATCCGTACTTTTGAAATAAAAGCCAGACCTGAAGTACAAATAGAAGATTTACGTCCAGGGATGACCGTTGTTGTCAACTGGGATGAAATAGGCAAATAATAATGAACTGGTTCAAGTCATATATAGCGGTATTACGCAGAGAACTAAAGTTTTTTGCCATTCATAAGACATTTTTTATTCTTCTGCTGGCATTACCATTGTTATCTTTCGTTTTCTTCGTATTGATATTCAAAAGCGGAGTTCCGAGCGATATGCCCGTTGCCGTATTGGATGCAGACAATACCTCATTGTCTCGTCAACTCACACGTATGATTGACGCTACACCAGGGGCTAAGGTGAAATACAATATAACAAATATGGATGAAGGCGAAACGATGATGAAAAAAGGAAGTATAGATGCCATTATCCAGATACCGCAGGGACTTGAAAAAAATGTTTACAGCAATACGCAAGCGAATGTCATAGTGTACATTAATGGGCTTAATCTGATGAAAAACGGGATTCTGAACAAAGATCTCCAAACCGTACTCATATCTTTTTCATCAGGGGTGAAGGCTCAAATTCTTGTAAAAAAAGGGATGTCAGAACATCAGGCTGCAGAAATGATGATGCCCATATATTTCGAAAAACATATTTTATTCAACCCATATATAAATTACAGTTACTACCTGTTACCGACATTCCTGCCATTGATGCTCATGTTCTTCACAATACTGAGCACAGTATTCACAATAGGTGTGGAATTGAAAAACAGTACTGCAAAAGAGTGGTTCGAAACAGCTGGAGGAAATCCGTTTATCGCTCTTGTGGGAAAATTGACTCCACACAGTTTAATATTCTTTACATTATGCCTGCTTATATATGCCATTTTGTTCCGATATATGGCCATACCTATGTTGGGTAGTGAAACAATGATATTTATCAGTGGATTTATCTACATACTTTCATGCCAGTCGATAGGAGTTTTTCTGATAACTCTGTTGAGTAATATGAGATTGGCTTTATCATTAGGAGGTGGTTATTCCGTTTTATCATTTACTTTTTCAGGCCTTACTTTCCCGTTCATGGCCATGGGGACGGCTATGCACATCATAGGCAATCTGTTCCCCTTAACGTTTTACACGGAAATATTTATTGATCAGGCGATGCATGGAGCTCCTG
>CASFSC010000095.1 GCA_949296995.1 uncultured Alistipes sp.
AGTCTCCTATACCTTCCAACAATTCCACCAGTTCAACCATTCTTGCAGGATTTTCGCCTTTCCAAAATTTAGCAACGGCTTTAGCGTCATAATCCTGTGGAGCTTCAAAAAGGAATGATGACAAATCCCACAAATCGCTTACGAATGTAGCTCTGTCTTTTATGAGACCGACTATCTTGGCGGCCATAAAAATACAGCACTTAGCACCATGTTCTTGAGCAATAGGCAAATACATTTCAGCCAACTCTTCATCCGATTTGGCTCTCAGATATTGTGCATTGAACCATTTAGCCTTTTCAGGGTCAAAACGGGACCCTGATTTTCCTACTCTATCCAATGAAAAACTCTGTATCAGTTCATCCATTGAGAATATTTCCTGCTCCGTTCCCGGATTCCAACCTAAAAGCGCAAGCATATTGACAAAGGCTTCTGGGAAATATCCATCTTCACGATACCCGCGGGATACCTCTCCGTCAGGAGAAACCCACTTCAAAGGAAAAACAGGGAAGCCTAATTTATCACCGTCACGTTTACTCAGTTTACCCCCTCCGGAGGGTTTTAACAACAACGGCAAGTGTGCAAATTCAGGCTGAGTCTTATCCCATTTCAACGCTTTGTAAAGCAGGTAATGAAGAGGTAACGAAGGAAGCCATTCCTCACCACGGATAACATGGGAAATCTCCATCAAATGGTCGTCCACGATATTTGCGAGATGGTACGTTGGCAGTCCGTCAACCGATTTATATAGCACCTTATCATCCAGTGTATTCGTATTTACAGAGATTTCTCCACGGATAAGGTCATTCATATGTACAATTTCATTTTCAGGCATTTTGAACCTGATAACCCAATGTTCACCGGTATCTATACGACGACGTACCTCAACAGGAGACAACGACAACGAAGTTGCCAATTTTTCGCGTACTTCGTAATTATAGGCAAATGTCTTGCCTGCAGATTCTGCTTCAGCACGTATGGCATTCAATTCTTCCGGAGTGTCGAAAGCATAATATGCATTCCCCGATTCGACCAGTTTCAAGGCATATTTAAGATAGATGTCCTTGCGTTCACTCTGACGATAGGGAGCATGAGGGCCTCCTTCATTTATACCTTCGTCGATTTTCATCCCGCACCATGCCAAAGAATCCATAATATACTGCTCCGCACCCGGGACAAACCGCTGTGAATCGGTATCTTCAATACGGAGAATAAAATCGCCTCCATGTTTACGTGCAAAAAGATAATTGTACAATGCCGTACGTACACCTCCCATATGCAAGGGACCCGTAGGACTCGGTGCAAAACGTACTCTTACCCGCCTATCCATTATAACTCTATATATTGATTTATTTTATATGATATTCCAAACGCATCGTAATGCTCGCTTTCTTATTTTTAGACGATGAATTATAAGCTCCGCCAGCGGTGAAAGCTTCATTCGAATTGGCTCCGGTTATTTGGAAAACTCCCATACGACCACTGCCAAGAGCTTTTAACTTAGCCCCTGATTTTCCCGCTATTTTTTCAGCTCGGATACGGGCATCTTCAGTGGCTTTTTCTATCAACTCCAGTTTAAGATCGGAAAGTTTCGTATAATAATATTCCGGTTCCCAGGACTCCATCTGGACACCTTGGGCAATCAAAGAAGAGATCTCCCTCGAAACGTTTTCTACGGCATTGACATCCGTCGATTCTATACGAAATCTTTGACGCAGGCTGTATCCCGTAAAACGGCTTCCTACAAACTGGCCACCCTGATACATGGGTTCCATATCCTTATTGACATTTACAAACATAAACACAACGGCACTGTCTGCAATACCTTTGGAACGTATGTATTCCTGCACTTTTTTCTTGTTTGCCTCCAATTTGGCATAACCGTCTTCTATCGTAGGGCTCTGTTCCACAAGCCATCCCTGCCATACGATAAGGTCTGACACGAACTCTTTTTCACCAAGTCCGGTAACAACTATATTATCGGCGACACGATACTTAAATTTATATGCACTTCCTATCACTATTGCAGCGATAACAATCGCCAACCCAAAAATAGTAGGTTTTAAAATTTTGGAATCCATAGCTTATACGTTTTACGCATCCCTAAACTTTAAGATGCAGGTTAAATAATATAGACTAAACATTAAACAAAAAATGCATGATATCACCATCCTGCACTACGTATTCCTTCCCTTCTATGGCAATTTTTCCTGCTTCACGACATGCCTTTTCCGAACCTAAAGATACATAATCCTGATATTTTATCACCTCTGCACGGATAAAACCCCGTTCGAAATCGGTATGTATAATACCCGCTGCACCCGGAGCTTTCGTACCTTTGGTATAAGTCCAAGCCCTCGTTTCGTCAGGTCCGGTAGTAAAATAGGTCTCCAAATTGAGCAAACTGTACGCAGCACGGATCAATCGGTTAACTCCAGATTCTTTCAATCCTATCTCTTCAAGAAACATTTGACGTTCTTCATACGTATCCAATTCTGCAATATCGGCTTCGGTAGCAGCCGCTACAACAAGTATCTGAGCATTTTCATCTGCAACAGCCTTTTTCACTGCCTCCACATAAGAATTCCCGTTCACGGCACTCGCCTCGTCGACATTACACACATAAAGTACCGGTTTATCGGTCAACAAATGAAGATCGCTCACAAATTTACGTTCTTCCTTGTCCAATTCCACGACCCTCGCACTGCGTCCCTGTTCCAATACACTCTTATATTTCAACAAGATATCATACAACCGTTTTGCATTCTTATCTCCACCGGTTTGAGCCTGTTTTTGAACTTTCGATATACGGCTTTCTATGGTTTCAAGATCTTTGAGTTGCAATTCGGTATCTATAATCTCCTTATCTCGGACAGGATCAACACTTCCATCCACATGTGTAATATTATCGTTTTCAAAACAGCGCAAAACATGGATTATGGCATCCGTTTCACGAATATTGGCTAAAAATTTATTTCCAAGACCTTCACCTTTGGAAGCTCCTTTAACCAAACCTGCTATATCGACTATTTCAATCGTTGTTGGTATAACCTTTTTCGGATTATCTATTTTGGCAAGGTTCACTAGTCGTTCATCAGGAACAGTAATAACCCCCACATTAGGTTCAATAGTACAAAAAGGAAAGTTGGCCGCCTGCGCTTTGGCATTCGACAAACAATTAAACAAAGTCGATTTCCCAACATTCGGGAGACCTACTATACCACACTGTAAAGCCATTTCTTATAATAATAGTTAACAGTGGGCAAATTTACGCAAATTATATGGAATAACCTTATGAAAAGCGCAGAATAGAGACTTAAATTGCAATTTAAGATATCAAGTTCAAAATCATACAGGTCGATAAAAATTAAAAAGCAGACAATATCTCAAAACGTAAAAATTGGCAACTACAAAAAGTCACACACAATCTCACAAAAATAAAAGCAGAACATCGCTCGTATAATATAAAATTGCGATGTTCTGCTTAAATAGATTATTCCGTTTAGATTGTTAGCCGTTCTAAATAATCATTCAGATATTTTACGAACATTTTTGGCAACATCCTGCCCCTGGTCATTTTTACCTATCGTAAATTCCACTTTATCCCCAGCTTCAAGATCGTTGAAATTACCTATAACATCCTGATTGTGAAAGAAAAGATTATTATTAGGATATTTCACAAAACCGAATCCATTCTTAATACTCAAGATTTCACTAACTTCTTTATCTGAATCAATATAACTTATTATATCATCATACTGATCGATATCGGCATCTTCCATTTTTAAACTCTCTCCCGCAACGAACAAATTGTTTATCAATATATCTCCCGAAGCAAGACCCGTTTCAATAACCTTATGCATTGCCACAGGATATGTGGCCAACTGTATCAAATCATGTGAAGTTCTGGTA
Organism: uncultured Alistipes sp.; assembly: GCA_949296995.1. Lineage (GTDB taxonomy): Bacteria > Bacteroidota > Bacteroidia > Bacteroidales > Rikenellaceae > Alistipes_A. Next base: position 3,910 of record CASFSC010000095.1, read on the forward strand.
ACCATACGATTACCGTCATCGCTTATATAATCGAACTCCCAACCCAGCAACATGACACGTATGCCCAAAGCTTTCAATTTACGTAACAACGGGATATAATCCGTATCGGACAATATCAATACAATTACATCCAAAGACCTTCTGAGTGAAATCTCAAATGCCTCAAGAGACAGCCAGACATCCACCCCCCGCTCTTCACGTCTTCCTTGCAAATTACGTAGCGGAAGATAATGCGAATTAATTCCCTCAGACATCAATATATCATCGAAAACCCTGTCATTATATAATTGATTTCCACGCTGTAAAGCATCAGCTGCATTCAGTCTGCCTCTAAAATAATGCGCTTCAACTATTTCACATCTATTTCTATCGACGTTTTCAACTTCCGCGACCTTTCGACAAATGAACTCATGCAACCCATTAAGACTTATACGACGCTTTACGAAATGACTGTAATTATAGTAATTAGAAGCATGCAATAAAAAATTTCCATCATAAAAAACGCCTATTTTACGAAAGCCATTATCAACAACCATAATTTATAAAATATTGTATAATTTCAAATAATAGAATGTAATATCACTTCACAAAATTAAAGAAGTTATTGAAAAATACAACTCTTTTAGAACACTAAACAAACTTTTAGCGATATTTTAAATATATTTTAAACTATTGGCACGAATATATTATAATTAAAAATTGCAATTTCTAATGTCATAATCATGTTTGACTGCAACAGTAACAGATAATTTCTTTGTAATAATTCCAAGAAAGAATTAACTTTGAGGAGAATTATAAAAATATTTTAAGATATGGCTTTGGATAAAATTACCGGCAATATAAACCGGATCAAAGAGATTGTTGAGAATTGGAAAAACATTCCTGAAGTCAGCGACATCGAACGAGAGCTTGTTCTTGATAAACTGAAACAGATATATGAAGAAGTGATGTTTTTCGACCGTGACATTATCACGGATGACACCGTTAACATCTCTGTAGAAGAAAAGACTGAGACACCGACCATTGTTGAAAAAGATACGATTCAAAAAGAACAGGTCAAGGAAGCAGAATTATCCGAACCGGCAGCAGAAACAGTGCGACAGGTAGAAACGAAACCGATAGCAGAGACGGAACAGCCGGCACAAACTGAACCGATAACAGAAACGGGACCTGCACAAACGGCCAAATCGGATCAAGAAACAAGTGCGCCCTCATTATCCAAAGATAAAATAGAACAGGAACCGGCATCTGACATCATGGAAGTTCCATATATTGAGACTCCAAGCGACACCTCCAAACGAGTAGTTTCCGAACAAATACTGTTCGAAGAGGAAATACATACTCCACGCCGTACTGTAGATAAGACCACAATACTTTCATTGTATGGCAATGATCCTGCCATGACTCATGTTAAAATTCGCAAACCGGAGCCGGCGCAAAACATACAAGAAAAAATATATCAGGAACCACAAACTGCACATAACACACCTTCACCTCAGGCTCAAACAGCTGCTCCAAGTGAGAACAGCACACATAAAAAAGTTCTGGGAGAGGTAATAAACAACGGGCACAATACCGCTGTTAACGAAATTTTAGGGAAACAGCAACCACCCCATTCCGACATAGCATCAAAAATATCAGCCCGTGTAAATACCGATCTTCGCCACAGCATAGGACTGAATGATAAATTTCTTCTATTACGCGACCTGTTCGGCGGAGACAATTCTTTGTATGAAGAGACAATAAACACACTGGACAGTTTTACGGATCTCGACGAAGCGATGATATACATTGCAGAAAATTATTCGTGGAATCCGGATTGTGACGGGGCCAAACTCATAGTAGATCTTCTGGAAAGAAAACTAAGTTAAATGCCCGTTATGGCAAAATTGTACATAGTTCCCACTCCTATCGGCAACCTCGACGATATAACGCTTCGTGCCATAAAAACATTATCGTCGGTAGATGTCATCTTGGCTGAAGATACCCGTACCACCGCCTTTTTATTGAAACATTTAGGCATAGAAAAAAGAATGTGGAGCCATCACAAATTCAACGAACACGCTGCGGTAGAAGAGATTGCCAAAGTAATAGATGCAGGCGAAAATATTGCTCTGGTATCCGATGCAGGAACGCCCGGAATTTCCGATCCAGGTTTTCTGTTGGTAAGAACCTGTATTGAACATGGAATCGAGGTGGAATCGCTTCCGGGAGCGACAGCATTCGTACCAGCACTTATAAACAGCGGATTCCCATGCGACAGATTCTGTTTCGAAGGATTTCTTCCTCAAAAAAAAGGACGTTCGAAACGACTCTCTCAAATTCAAGATGAAGAACGTACGATGATTTTTTATGAATCCCCATACAGGCTGGTTAAAACATTGTCTCAGTTCGCCGAGATATTTGGCCCGGAACGCAAAGCATCGGTATCGAGAGAATTGACAAAAAAATTTGAAGAAAATAGACGAGGAACTCTTGCAGAGCTCATAACTCATTTTTCAGAAAAAGATCCAAAGGGAGAAATAGTAATAATCGTGGAAGGTAAACAATAAAAATTATGACAGAAGAGGAAAAAAATATACAAAAACATTCTTTCTCCATGGAGGCATTAAAAAATTTTTTACGCGACAAATTCAGCCTCGATGAAGACAAGGCCTCTGAAACAGAGGTAATTGAAAATATTCGTAAAGGAGTAGATTTTAAAGGCACCAATCTATGGGTATTGATCTTTGCAACATTCATAGCATCACTCGGGTTGAATGTAAACTCAGCGGCTGTTATAATCGGTGCAATGCTTGTCTCTCCTCTCATGGGACCTATAATGGGAATCGGACTTTCCGTCGGAATCAACGATTTCGAATTGATGAAACGTTCGCTGCGAAATTTCGGGTTTATGGTACTGATCAGTATAATGACCTCTACCCTGTATTTTGTCATCTCTCCTCTGAGCAATGCACAAAGCGAACTGTTGGCGCGTACTACACCCACAACATATGACGTACTTATCGCATTTTTCGGGGGGCTCGCAGGTATAGTTGCACAATCAAGAACTGACAGAGCTTACTCCACGGTAATTCCTGGGGTCGCAATTGCGACAGCTCTCATGCCGCCTTTATGTACAGCAGGATTCGGTCTTGCCACTTTACAGTTCAAATATTTTGCAGGAGCATTTTACCTGTTTTTCATCAATACCGTTTTCATAGCGCTTGCCACTTACATCGTGGTACGTTTTCTAAACTATCCTAAAAAAGTATTCTTGGATAAAAAAAGAGAACTTACCGTAAAACGATATATGCTCATTATATCAATCGCGACACTCGTTCCAAGTATTTTCATTGCATACGGGCTCGTACAACGCAGCATATTCGAAACCACCGCGGACAAATATGTAGCCAATACATTTAAATTTGACAAAGCACGTGTAATAGATGTAAAACGCGAATATCGTCCTCACGGCAAAGAGAGTTATATCGAATTAATATTAATAGGAGAGATTCTCTCGGATGATGCAATAGAAGGGGCCAAAGCTCAACTTTCAAATTACGGACTGTCCAATACCCGTCTCATCATACATCAGTCAGGTGAAGGCAATACCGACAATCTCGATTTCAAATCGATACAATCGAACTATCAGGAACTACTTGCCGTAAAGAATCGTCGCATACGTGAGCTGGAAAGTCTTATCAGCACAAACGACACTATTCCTGCTCAAAAGATAGCTCAAGAGATAACGGCTCTCGAGAATAGAAATATCAGCAATATAACCTTGTCCCGCAGTATAAGCTATAATTCTCAAGGTCAGGCAGTAGATACCGTTTTAGTAGCCATCATGAAATTCGAAAAACAAGAAACTATATCCAAAGCTGACAAAGAAAGGATAATATCTTGGTTAAAAGTGAGAACAAACACAGATAAAGTTAACTTTTACATAGAAAACTAATGGATTACAGAGATATTTGCATGAAAGTATGCGACATTGCGCGTGAAGCGGGAGAATTCATCGCCCGTGAAAGAAAAACTTTCTCTTTCAGCAAAGTGGAATTCAAAGGCACGCAAAACATGGTCTCATATGTAGACAAGCAATCTGAAAAAATGATTGTCGAGAAATTGCGGTTACTGACCCCTGAAGCAGGATTCATAACGGAAGAAGGTACAGCATCCGGAGGCGGTGAAGCATTGTCCTGGATAATAGACCCGCTCGACGGAACTACCAATTTCATACATGCTCTTCCTCCATATTGTGTAAGCATAGGGTTAATGGAAAACGGGGAAATGGTAATAGGTGTCGTTTATGAAGTTACTCACAAGGAGATGTTCTACACATGGAAAGGAGCTAAGGCTTATTTAAACGGTGAGGAAATACATGTTTCGTCAACTGATAATCTTGAAAACGCTCTGATTGCAGTAGGTTTTTCATACGCAACCATCACGACAACCGAAAATTATCTCGATTCCATAATATATTTCCAAAAAAACACAAACGGTATACGCCGTATAGGCTCGGCTACCGCAGACCTGGTTTATGTCGCATGTGGACGTTTCGATGCATTCAATCAGGTTAAACTGTCTTCATGGGATGTTGCGGCGGGAGCTTGTATAGCAAAAGCTGCAGGAGCCGTTGTTTGTGATTATAAAGGTGGAAATGATTATATTTTTGGACAGGAAATAATCGCCTCGAATCCACATATCTTCGAAGAGTTCAAAAAACATATCAAATGACCGCAGGGCAGCATATAGGATACTTTTTTTTACTCGGAGCATGCAAAGTAACGGGATGGCTGCCCAATCGATTTTTATATGGGCCTTTTAAACATTTCGTATACTTTATGCTTCATAGGGCATTGAAATACAGGATAAATGTGGTACGGGAAAATTTGCACAATTCATTCCCTAAGAAAAGTGAAAAAGAGATTGCTAAAATAGAACACGATTTCTACATGCATCTGTCCGAAATTATGGTAGACACAATAAAACTGGCGTCTATCAGCAAAAAGGAGATAATGGAGAGAATGGTTTATCTCGACATTGGAGCCTATAACGCGACGTTATTGAAAAAAACATGGATTGCAGCGATGTCACATTACGGATCATGGGAATTAACGATTAACTTTCCTTTATACTGCAACCATGATATACTGGCAGTATATCGTCCTTTAAAAAGTGAAGTATTCAATCGTTTTTACCAACATGTAAGGAGTCGTTTCGGCACACGGCCTATCGCCATGAACGATATTTTCAAAGAGGTGTACAGGATAGAACGCAACCATGAAAAACCGGCCACAATCGCACTTATAGCAGACCAGACTCCGCCCTATCATGAGATAAAACACTGGTATCCATTTCTGCATCAAGACACTCCGTTCTTTTCAGGTATTGAAAAAATGGCTGTCAGATTTGGCATCCCGGTACTTTTTACATATATTCGTAGAACAGCACCATTACATTATCAGGCCAATTTCATTGAAATTTACGACGGTAAAGAAAAGATCAACGAACATGACATTACCAAACGTTACATCAAATGGCTTGAAACGATGATATGCGAAACGCCTCATCTGTGGATGTGGTCGCACCGCAGATGGAAACACAAAAAACCGAATACGTCTGAATGCAAATAAGCATTGTAATATTGAATTGGAACGGGCGCCATCATTTGGAAAAGTTTCTGCCATTCGTAACGGCACATACCGCTACGGGGAAAGACACTTGCATTGTTGTGGCAGACAACGGATCGACGGATGATTCGGTAGAATTCATCAGAACCAATTTTCCCGAAATAAAGCTCGTTTTACTGGATAAAAATTATGGCTATGCCGAAGGATATAACAAGGCTTTGGAACAAATAGATTCCGATTTATATATCCTTATGAATTCAGACATAGAACCATCTGAGGGATGGTTGCCACCTTTGCGCAAAGTAATGGAAACAAAACCTGAAATTGCTGCTCTGGCACCCAAAATATTATCGTATGAGAATCGGAATAAATTCGAATATGCAGGAGCTGCGGGAGGTTTCATCGATTATCTCGGATATCCTTTCTGCCGAGGCAGGATACTCAGTAAAATAGAAACCGACCAAGGACAGTATAATGATTTCCGAGAGGTATTTTGGGCTTCAGGAGCTTGTTTCGTTATAAGGGCCGATGTTTTCAAGCAACTGGGTGGATTTGATTCCGACTTTTTTGCCCACATGGAAGAGATAGACTTGTGCTGGAGAATACAATTAGCCGGATATAAAGTGGCCGTTGAACCTCGAAGTTCCGTCTTTCATCTCGGAGGGGGAACACTGCCGAACAACAATCCTCGCAAGATATACCTCAACTATCGCAACAATCTGGCCATGCTATATAAAAATGTTTCGAACAGGACATTCATTCCCATAATGCTGTCACGCATGATATTGGATGGAATGTCTGCCGTAGTATTTTTATTGCAGGGACATAAAGATTTTTGCAAAGAGGTTTTCAGAGCACATATGGATTTCCACAAATGGCGCAAAAAACTGAATATAAAACGTAAAAAAATACAAGAAGAACGTGTCGTAAAACACGTTCACAATATTTATCGTAAAAGTATCATATTGCGTTATTACATCGGACAACGTAAATTCGGTCATATGATGTAATTACCCAAACCTCACTTTGTAATACTGAACGATATTATCAAATAGGCTATTATCACGAACAGAACAAAAACAACGCCTATCAAAAGAAATGCACGTATCGTTTTGCCTACTGACGGTGGAGGCGATGAAGTATCAACCCCTTCACGAATCATCTTTTCTTCTTCTTTTGAAAGTTTTTTATACATAATTCTGTATATTTTGGATATAATGCAGCAATATACACATTATTAATTTTACTTTCACACGTAATGTCAACTCGAGTGTCGGTATTTACCATACAAACCGCAAACCATCATCTGATAAAAGAACCATTGTAACTCTTTTTATTGCCTTTTGCATCTTCCACAACAAGCGATATCAAATGTTTGCCTCCGGTTTTTGGTGTATCGAAATAATGTGTAATGCGATTTTTTGACGGTTCATACTCGAATAAAACCCATTTGCCGTCGATCATACCGTCATACTTCTGAATACCCGAAAAATCATCGCTGATGACAAAAGATATGGATTTACGAGTACTGAAATTTTCTCCACTCTTAAACGAAGGAGTTATACGTGGGGCTACAGTATCCACAGCAATATAATATGAACCGAAATTACGTGTTTTTGTCTCTACCACCCCGTTTTTCCAAACTCCGCCAGCCGAACTTTTTCTGCCGTTTGTTCCGACAGATGCAATTAATGCCTTACTTCTCAATTTTTCAGGTAACTCGGAAGCATCAATCGAAATTACAATATTACTCTGCAAAGGTTCAGATACTTTGTGTATCCTATATAAAGGAGAATACCCTCCTGCTGGTCCGGGTTTAATTTCAGATGTAAACAATATGGATTCATATAATGATTTAGCCGGTATATTTACAGTTAAACCAGCATCGGAATAGACAAAATTCTCATTCCACATTACAGGTTCGCCTGTTACATCTGGGACATCCACATCCAATCCGTTTTGTATATCGAAAACAAGTGTAGTGCTATTACCCGTTTCATCAGTAACATCTATCGAAACAGTATGCACATTGTCATCGTCAAGCCTTATCAACCCATTATTCACCACATTCCGATACACCGGAAGCGGATTATTGGGCAATACAGCCAAACGATATACCCCATTACGATTCCCTTTTGCTTCAGGATATTTGGCAACAGCCTGTGAATAACGTGTTGTGGAGAAGTTGATTTTATCGAGAGAATAACCGAATACATGTTCAGAATCAATATCCATATTAATGGAATATATACCGAATGTATTTGATGTACCATTCTTGCGCTCAGCTATCTCTATTGCAAAATAACCGTTTGATGCTACTTTTACAGGAGTCCCGTCTCCCGCCATATAATTCCATGAGGAGCCTTTTTTAACAGGTATTTTTGCTCTCGTGGTATGAACAGGAACTCCATTTACAGTGTCGACCGTCACATAATACAACGTAACTACACGAGGAGGTATGGTATCTGCGACACTCATAATTTTCGCCGCCAATACATTCATCGCCTGCTGATTACCATCACGAAGTTCGAAATGTAGATGCGGCCCTCCCGATGAGCCCGTATTTCCAGAATATGCAACCAAATCACCTTGTACAACAGGGAACAACGTTTTATCCGGATATAAATCTACCGAAAACGACTTACGTTTATACTGTTGTTCACGAACATATTTTTCTATTTCAGGCGTAAATCTGTCGAGATGTCCATATACCGATGTAGTCCCATTTTTATGTGCTATATATAGGGCATGTCCATAGCCCCAGGGACTAACCGCTATACGAGAAACATAACCGTCTGCAACCGAATACACCGGTTTACCGATTACACCCTGAGTTTTTATATCGATACCTGAATGGAAATGACTTCCTCTCAATTCCCCGACATTCCCTGAAAGAAATACCGGTATTTTAACAGGAGATTCATAATAATTCTTCGGTTGTGCCGATAATACCGTACACAACAGAAAAGCACCAACCGTCAAAAATGTATGTCTAAAAAAATTCTTCCTCATCTTTTATATCTTTCATCAATCTATCTATCGCATCACAAACATTATCATATTCGAAACCGAGACCGCTACCGTAACGTATGAGTTTAGCCCGTAATTCATAGCTGTTTTTATACTTCAAACTTTTCATTTTGGATAACAACTGACGTTCCAACTTATCATCCATATATTGTCCGTCAACTTCCGCCAAAACTTCATTTATTATATTCTCATCTATCTTCTTGTTTCTTAAAGCTGCCCGTATCTTATAACCGCCCCATCGACTGAAATTCATTTTATCACGGACAAAAGCTTCGGCATAACGTCTGTCATCTATAAATTTATTTTCCAGCAAACGTTCTACAATCTTATCATGCTCTTCCTTTGCCACACCCCATGAAAACAGCAAACGATAAGCATCACCTGTCGATTTCTCACTTTTCGCGCACAAATTCATCAAAGTACGCAAAGCCTGTTCAGCCGTTTTTTTACGTTTTAATTCAGCCATGCTTTAATTATCCTCGGTTTCCCGAACATATCGTTAACCAGTTTAATTCCTCTATAACCTTCATCAAGCAGCATCAGAAACATATCCCTGTCCAAAGCTTCATTTATTTCGAAATATAACTTCCCTCCGGATACCAGTTTTTCCTTTCCCCGACGCGCTATTGCCTTATAAAACAGCAATGGATCGTCATCATATACAAATAAGGCCAAATGAGGCTCATAATCAAGGACATTACGTTTCATCATACTTTTCTCGCTTTCCCTGACATAAGGTGGATTGCTCACTATAACATCGTACGGTCCACCTGGCATGGATTGCAATATATCACTTTTCACAAAGTCAATATTTACATTATTCAATGATGCATTTTCTGCCGCTATTGTCAATGCTTCATCCGAAATATCCATTCCTACAACTTTCGCATCAGGAAATTCCGCAGCTAACGACACTGCAATACAACCGCTTCCTGTACCTATATCCAAAATATTCAACTGTTTCCCCAGTTTCGAACTATTTACAGAATCACGAATATCATCCGTTATCAGTTTCACCAACAATTCAGTCTCAGGACGCGGAATCAAAACTCCCGGACCGACATGAAATTTATGTCCGCAGAATGTAGTATGCCCTATTATATATTGTACCGGGTATGCCTCACACAATAGAGAAGCAACCTGCTCCGGGTCATGTTCTACAATCAAGGCTACCTCCACTTTGCAGTTAGGTTCTAAAATGACATCTACTTTTGTCAAACCATACAATTCTTCCATTATCAATCCCGACACAGCATCCGCTTCATGTTCATCATACGCATTCAATGCCGCATTCTTTATTTTACTCCATAATTCCCGCCGTGTCATAAGAAATATATTTTACACAAAGATAAAAAAAACCGGACGAAGATTTTACTTCGTCCGGACGACTAAACTTTAAACTTAACAACAGACGTATCAGAATCTCCAACCGGCAGTCAGCTGGAATGTAGCATTACGCATTTCAGGAGTGTTAGCCAAATGAAAATCTTTCAATCCGAGAGCATAACGGCCTTCAATAATCAGTCCGCAATTAAAATCATAAGCTATACCGAGTAACATGTCAGCATTGAACTTATTGATTTCCCATAGTCCACCATATGTTTGATGGCCAAGTTCTTTAGCATGTATCAAGTAACCGAACTGGGCACCTACCTGCATATTAAGACCACCTATGGTATAAAATTTAGCCAGCACAGGCATATTGATATAATCCATTTCAACACGGTAAACACTGTTACCTATATGTTGTCTGAATCCCTGTTGCGAATACATCAATTCCTGTTGTACACTAAACCAACAATTAATATCACGTACAGCGAATACACCAGCAGTAACGCCCATTTCCTGTTTAATGGCCGGAAGACCGCTTACAGATGAGAAATTCGAACCTACCTTAACACCTCCACCCCATACTTGAGCAAATGCACCTGTAGTAGATAATAACACCACTACAACCGATGAGAGTAATAACTTTTTCATAACCGATAAAATTTAAATTTAAACCAAATATTCAACAATAATTATTTGTATATACTTTCTTTTATTTTGTTATTGTTAAACGTTTCAAAAAGGATGCCAGAAAAATATTGGCTTTTCA
>CASFSC010000096.1 GCA_949296995.1 uncultured Alistipes sp.
TACAGGCCGTAAGACCCTCTTTCATACGGACATCCTCCATTAGCATATCGAAATATTTTCCCATATTGGAAATTGTTTTTATTACGCTTTAAACAGCATAACAAATTTACTCCCAATATATAAGAGTGAAATAGGTGGTAAGACCTATTTGATGTAAGTATAAATACCTATTTTCTTGTAAAGTCCCGGAAAATGAACGGATATTCAAATTTTTCCCCTCTTTCGTGTCGTTCTTCATTCATTAAAATCCATTCTTCGGGATTCCATTCCGGGAAGTGTGTATCACCTGCATAGTCGTGGCAAACGACAGTCAGATAAAATTTGTCGGCAAACGGCATGGCTTGACGATAAATTTCACCTCCTCCTATTATGAATATTTCTTCGTTGTCGGGGAACAGACTAATTGCCTTATCTAAAGAATCTGCAACAGTGCAACCTTCAGCGTGATAATCTTTTTGTCGGGTAATTACTATGTTGGTACGGTTTGGTAGAGGACGGCCCAAAGATTCGAATGTTTTGCGACCCATTATTACCGGATGTCCCGATGTGATCGATTTAAATCGGCGTAGGTCTTCCGATATATGCCATATAAGTGCATTCCCATTTCCGATAATTCCATTTTGTGCTACCGCTACTATAACCGACACCATAATAATTTAATGTTTTATTTCCAATTTGAGAGGCAAATAATTTGACTGAAAAAAACTGATTTGAAAGTTATACTGCTATCGGTGCTTTGATCCCGGGGTGAGGATCATATCCTATTAATTCGAAATCTTCATATTTGAAATCGAATATGGATTTGATCTCTGGATTTATTTTCATTTCAGGCAATTTTCTCGGTTCACGTGAAAGTTGAAGATCGACCTGTTCGGTATGATTCAGATATATGTGTGCGTCTCCCAATGTATGGACAAAATCACCGTATTCGAGTCCGATTACCTGAGCCATCATCATGGTCAGCAAGGCATAGGAAGCAATATTGAACGGTACACCGAGAAAAACATCCGCACTTCTTTGGTAAAGTTGACACGATAATTTACCGTTTGCGACGTAGAACTGGAACATTGTATGACATGGAGGCAGTGCCATCGAATCTATTTCAGCAACATTCCATGCACTGACTATATGTCGTCGTGAATCGGGATTTTTTTTAATACTTTCCACGACCTGAGATATTTGGTCGATATGCTTCCCGTCGGGAGCAGGCCAACTGCGCCATTGGTAACCATATATATGGCCGAGATCCCCATTTGCATCGGCCCATTCATCCCATATTGTTACTTTATTATCGTGCAGATATTTTATATTGGTATCTCCTTTTAAAAACCAGAGCAATTCATAAATTATTGAGCGTAGATGCACTTTTTTTGTTGTCAACAGAGGAAAACCTTTGTTGAGGTCGAAACGCATTTGATAACCGAATGTACTGATTGTCCCTGTTCCCGTGCGATCGCCTTTTATTGTTCCGTTGTTTTTAATATGTCTCAGAAGATCCAAATATTGCTGCATAGCCTTCTATTTATAAGATTTCAATTCAAAGATACCTTTTTCATTCAGTATTCCATATGTGGGGTCTTCTATCCATTCCCCCAAAAATGCAATTGAACTTGTCGGGGTCAGAGGGTGTATTACTGCACAATGTATGTGCCCGCAGACGAAAAGATTTATGTCCGGGTTTGTAGTCAGATATTTTCTTGCAAATTTTACTATTATATCGTCTTCTCCTCTGAATTTATGTTTCACAGGTTTGGATTTCCTGCTAGATCCGCTCCACCAGCTGCCAAATTTCAAAGCTGTATCGGGATGCATAATCGAGAAAAACCATTGAGCTACACGTGAACGGAAAAAACCGCTCAAAAAACGTGACATGAATGTTCTGTCGCCCAAAATGTCTCCGTGAGAGATAAAAACTTTTTTCCCGTATAGGTCCATCACAGCATCCTTACTGT
>CASFSC010000097.1 GCA_949296995.1 uncultured Alistipes sp.
ACAGTTACGCAAGAGTGATCTTATTCAAAAGATAATAGAAATTTCAACGGCCTCACAAGCAGAGACCCCACAACAGGATATCAATTCGGGAGCAGATGTTGCAGAAAAATCGGTGACGCCTGTATCGGACAATGCCCCAAAACGGAAACGCGGACGTAAGTCTCAGGTTAGTTTCGAAAAGGTAAACAATACTCCAAACAGGGCAAATAAACAGGATGTTGCTCCTCGGGTTCAAGCAGCACAGCCTGCGGACGCCTCTGTAGTAGAAACAGTTTCAGAATTACCATCTTCCGCAAAATCAGAAAATGAAACGAAAGAAAATGCAGCGGTAAGTAATGAAAACAGAGGGAAGGGTCGCAGAGGAAGGCGTCAGAAAAATATTAAGAAAGTGGAAATAGATACCACTTATGTTTCTGATAATGATGTGTTGGATGATATTACTGAAACGGATGATATTTCGGAAATGCCGCTTACATTTTCGGACCAGGATCAGGATACATTTGAAAATGGTGAAATATCGGAGATGCCTGTTGTATCGGATGATATAGTACAAGAACCTGAAAATCAAGATCCGAATAAGGAGATTGACAAGTCCAGACAAAACAAGAAAGAACATAAGGAGTATAAAGAGGAATTTCTTGGCATCATAGAGGGTGAAGGCGTTTTGGAAATCATGCCTGACGGATACGGTTTCCTTCGTTCAGCCGATTATAATTATCTGAATTCACCTGATGATATATATGTATCTCCATCACAAATAAAACTTTTTGGTTTGAAGGTCGGTGATACAGTTCGTGGAACCATACGTCCGCCCAAAGAGGGTGAAAAGTATTTCCCTTTGGTCAAGGTTGACCGCATTAACGGACTTAGCCCGGATGAGGTTCGAGACAGAGTCCAATTCGAATTCATGACTCCGCTGTTTCCGACAGAAAAATTCAATCTCACGGGACAGGGGCATAATACGGTGCAGACTCGTGTTATAGATATGTTCTCTCCTATCGGTAAAGGTCAGCGTGGTTTGATAGTTGCTCAACCGAAAACGGGTAAAACCATGTTGTTGCAGGCCATAGCCAATGCCATAGCAGACAATCATCCTGAGGTTTATTTGATAGTTCTTCTAATAGATGAGCGACCAGAAGAAGTTACCGAAATGGCACGTAATGTCAAGGCTGAGGTTATCTCGTCAACATTTGATGAAAGGGCTACGAGACATGTCAAAGTTGCCGAAATGGTGCTTGAAAAGGCTAAACGTATGGTTGAATGCGGTCATGATGTGGTAATATTGCTCGATTCCATAACCCGTTTGGCAAGAGCGTACAATACCGTACAACCTGCTTCCGGTAAGGTTTTGTCTGGAGGTGTCGATGCCAATGCTCTTCATAAACCCAAACGTTTTTTCGGTGCTGCCCGTAATACTGAAGAAAGAGGTTCTTTGACCATCATAGCAACGGCTCTTATCGATACCGGCTCGAAAATGGATGAAGTTATTTTTGAGGAATTTAAGGGTACTGGTAACATGGAATTGCAACTCGACCGCAAGTTGTCTAATAAACGTATCTATCCTGCCGTTGATATTACAGCTTCCGGTACACGTCGTGAAGACCTGTTACTAAGCAAGGAAGTTCTGCAAAAGATATGGGTATTGCGCCATCATCTTGCAGATATGACTTCGGTAGAGGCTATGGAAGTGATAAAGAAACATATGGAGGCTACACGTTCCAATGAGGAACTGTTGATAACCATGAATCAATAATATCGGACCGGATCAATTTTTGCTGATTACTTGATTATTCAGTAAAGTATTTGGCCTATTTCAGTTATATATTATTTATGAATTCATATTGTAGCTCATTATAATTATTGATGTGTTAATTATAGCGGTGACAGTGACAAATATAAAAAGCCGGAGATAATCAGATTCTCCGGCTTTTGTATTCTATGAATATCTGATAATAAGTGTAGTACGCGCTATTGATGCTATTGTATTTGTTTATATTATTAGTGCTGTTTGTATTTATTTATATTATTAATGGTGTCAATGTTGGCATCTACTCGGTTGATACGTTGCTTTTAAGTGTGGACCATAATTTTACCCGTAGTCCCGAGCGGTTCAAATACGTGTTTTTCCTTGTGGGATGTACACTGTTTGAGAGGAAAATCATGTAAAAACCTTTACTGCGGTCAATCCAAAAAATTGTTCCTGTGAATCCTGTATGTCCGAATGCCTCTTCTCCTCCCAGAGCATTGCTGTTCGGTGAACGTTTGTCGAATCCCAATCCTCGGTACACTCCACGACTTTTAAACGGAGATGATGTAAACGTGCGAACAGTCTCTTTTGAAAGTATCTGTTTCCCTCGGAAATTACCGTCACAAAGCAACATTTCGCAGAAATTAGCCATATCGCAAGCCGAAGCAAAAAGACCGGCGTTACCTCCTACTCCACCCAATATGGCGGCAAATTCATCGTGTACGTATCCTCTTACGAGACATTTGCGCAAAATCGCATCATTTTCCGTAGGAGCGATTTGATCGCAATTTTTCCACAATAGAGGATTGTAACCGATATTGTTGCAATCCATCTCTTTAAAAAGTTCATCAGTCAACTCATCTAAAGGTCTGCCCGTAATGTTCTCTACAGCAAGCCTTAAAAGATAGAAATTGGAATCGTCATATCTGTACCGGCCTCTTCTTGCAGGATTATAACCCTTACAGATACGGTTGATAATCATTGTATCTACAGCAGGGTTTATATATAGTTTGTCGGATATTTTACGATATCCTCCATCGTCGTATTGAGTCAGGTATGTAGAGTCTTTAGCTATGTCGCTGTACATTGGTTGATATGGAATTCCCGATGTATGGGTAAGCAATTCCGATATTTTAATTGATTCTATGCGACTGTCTTTAAGTTCGGGAACAAGATCTCCTATTTGTTGGTCCAATTTTATTTTGCCTTCGTCATACAATTTCATTATGACAAATGTGGTGGATAGAACCTTCGTGCAGGATGCAATGTCATATATGGTGCTGTCCGTTACAGGTTGTTTATGCTGGTAGTCAAGATATCCATAATTTTTTTTGTAAACTATTCCATCTTTATCTCCTACTACAAGAGAGGCTCCAGGGAACGCCCTGTTTTTCAATCCGTCGATTACTATCGAGTCGAGCTTTTGCTTCGTATCATTGTCTATCTTAATAGAATAGCCGTAGTTACAACATGC
>CASFSC010000098.1 GCA_949296995.1 uncultured Alistipes sp.
TTCAGATAAAAACTGTTATCTATGTATACTTTTAAACCCAATCCGTGTAGAGTCTCTGCATAAGATAGTTTGCAGTTGCCGCTTCAGCTTGCGCCATAAACCGCCTGATTTTTGCTGCCACCTGTTAGCATTCCTGTATACCTGAAACGACAATGTTTATCTACGAACTTTAAGAACACCCAAGATAAAAATTGTCAACTATATCATATATAACACATTACTAATTCGAGGCTATATGAACAGCATACTGATAATCACATCTCTCCTTATCATATTCAGCATTTTTAGTCATGCCCTAATAAAATTAGGGATTGGCATATCCAATAACCCAGACAAAACCGATGTATAAGTCAACATATCCTGAATCAGACATACAATATCGCAATGAAAATCAATAATATTTTAAGGAATATCTTCATGAAATCAAAAGACACCCTAAAGTGGTTCCCTGCGCAGCTTCCTGAAGTAAGAATTATCCTAGGGGATGCTGTAGTGGAAGTAGCAAAACAGGGAAGACCTATCAATACCAGAACATTGCTTGATTACATTGAAGGAAACATAAAGAAAAAATCATGGCTGGATAACAAAGAATTATTACAAACAGCGATATCAGTTCTTAAAGACAACCAAAATTTAAATGGTAAAATGTAATATAATAAACTTACTTTTTTATCATTTTTCCACTTTAACAACATTTTGCTCCACTTTTCCACGACCAAACAACTTGAAATCTGGTTAAAATAACACGCAACACTATTCTTCTTCCTTGAGTCCGCCCGGAACTCGAAAAACAAACCGAGTTAAAGCCATTTTTCACAAAATCGATTTTGGGTCTCACCAAAATTACGGGGTTGCATACGCATTCGTTTATTTTCGAACGTGTACATACAAATATGCACAAAAATAATCATAATTATTTTCTGAGATGCATTATGATATGAACACCAATTTCGTATAGAGTCTCACTATGTCTCGAATTTTTGCTTACTGTCGGATATCAACGCTGGATCAGACCACCGAAAATCAACGCCGGGAAATCGAAAGTGCAGGTTTTAAAATCAAACCTCAGCAAATAATCGAAGAACACATTAGCGGCTCAGCAGCAACCAGTGAGCGTCCTGGTTTTAACCGGTTGCTTGCTCGCCTGAAATGTGGTGATCAATTGATTGTGACAAAACTGGATCGCCTTGGTTGTAATGCAATGGATATCAGGAAAACAGTGGAACAACTGACCGAAACAGGTATCAGAGTGCATTGCTTAGCATTGGGGGGCATTGACCTGACCAGTCCAACAGGAAAAATGATGATGCAAGTAATTTCAGCAGTCGCTGAATTTGAACGAGACCTTTTACTTGAACGCACTCATTCCGGGATAGTAAGAGCCCGCGGCGCAGGGAAACGTTTTGGTCGACCACCTGTGTTAAATGAAGAACAGAAACAGGTGGTATTCGAACGAATTAAGTCAGGTGTAAGTATAAGTGCCATTGCCCGGGAATTCAAAACCTCGCGGCAAACCATTTTAAGAGCCAAAGCAAAACTTCAGACACCTGACATATAAAAAATAATCTCGGTGTGAGATGCTTTACGTCTTCCAAGCCCCCTTCCTTGCCGTAAATGGAAAGATACATCTAATTATAGAATTTATATGTTTTACCCTACGGCAGTGCTGGCCATTCAATATCCTGTGCAGTTGACGTATCAACACGGTTCAGCAATACCCGATACTTTTTCCATGCTTCCAGCAACGAGATTTCTTCCTCCGTTGCAATTTCCAGATCTGCAGCATCCTGAAGCGGCGCAATATGCTCACTGGCTACCTGCATCAGGTTGTTTTTTGTTTCTTCCGCCTCCCGGATCCGGAACAGTTTTTCTGCTTCCGTATCCTTCACCCAGGCTGTGCCGTTCCACTTCTGATATTCCCCTCCCGGCGATAACCAGGTAACATTTTCCGGTAACGGACCGAGTTCAGAAATAAATAACGCGTCGCCGGAAGCCACGTCATAAACCGTTTTACCCCGATGATCTTCAACGAGATGCCACGATGCCTCATCACTGTTGAAAACAGCCACGAAGCCTGCCGGAATATCTGGCGGTGCAATATCGGTACTGTTTGCTGGCAGACCTGTATGAGGCGGAATATATGCGTCACCTTCACCAATAAATTCATTAGTTCCGGCCAGCAGATTATAAATTTTTATGGTCCGTGGTTGTTCACTCATTCTGAATGCCATTATGCAAGCCTCACAATATAGTTAAATGCGATGTTTTTGACGGTGTTTTCCGCGTTACCAGCAGCGTTAACGGTGATGGTGTGTCCATGTGA
>CASFSC010000099.1 GCA_949296995.1 uncultured Alistipes sp.
GATATTTGGTATGCGCCTATGTCAAATCTACCTGTAAGCAGCAATGGTAACAGACGTTTCAATGTCGACGGCGAAGGCCTGACCAGTATCTCCATCGATCTTACACGTGCGGTCTCAAAGGTGAAAATTTGGTTTAGAGCAGAAAATAATCTAAATATATATAATCCAAGCCAACCAAGCAGAGGCAACTATTACTATAGAATTGACAATATCAGCCTTACAATGCCGGTCGCAGATTCTCCATTATTCGTTGACACGTATGGCGCAATAATAAGTGGAGAACCAAAAATAGAAAGTAACAACTTTTCAGAGAAAAACTTTCAGGAGAATTTTCCTGAGTACACAGGGGGGGCAGGGGACTTTTACTACGATGAGCCGTATTTTAAAAAAATAGCCGAGTATTATGTTTTGCCGAACAGTATAGGAGGTGATCAGGCCGGTGATCTTTTTAATGACGGAGATGAGAACAAGTCTACGAAACTTGGTGTGAGTTACTCTTATATAGAAACATATTTTACGGGTGGGTTTGGGGGAAGTTGGAATTGGAGTGATCCAAGTAATCAAAATAAAACCATCTTCCTACCTTCTGCTCCCAGAAACTATGTAATAAACGTATGGTGTGACTTTACGGATGATGAAGACCGTTCATTTACTTATACCGTAGTGGATTGGGATGAAACAATAACAGTCGATGTTCCCGACTTCGAATAGCGATATGAAAACAAATATGAGACATATAACTATTGTTACAATACTTGTGGCTCTTGTTCTGACGGCGTCCTGTTCGAGGAACGAGCGTGATATCTTTCCGGCCGAAATGATACCTCTTTCTGATCTTCTGCTTTCCTGGCAGGTGGACGGTGCTGATGTGTATACTAAGGCCGAGCAGCCAGTGCTTGTGGAGAATCAGGTGTTCAATATCTATGTTATGCTCTTTAATCAGAATGGGGAAATAATGCATAAGAGGAAATATTATGTCAGCGGAGACGCAACAACGCCTGAAGGTTATGATGACGTGATAACCTCTTACAGCAACAGAAACAGCGAGGAAGGAGATCTGTCCCGCGGAACTATTCCGCGGTTTTTCGATAATTTCACCGACATCGACAAATTATCAGATCAAACTCTTACGTTCTGTGCTATTGCAAACTATAACCGTACAGATATGGGTAGTAAACTTGACGGGATTACAAATATTAAAGAATTGAATGGCCTTAAAGTTTCAAGGAGTTCTGGAGATGTTTCCCGCAATGCTTTCACCATGGTTGCACGCGAGGAAGTGAGTTTAAATGTTGTTGATGGAGAGGTCGAGCGCATAGGGGTTGACTTGAAACTACGCAGACTTGATGCCAAACTTACCTTTAACTTTACGGTGGATATCAAAGGAGCTATTCCCGGTTCAGTCAAATTTGAAGACATGCGCTACCGGGTGCATAATATTCCGGACGTATCTTATCTTTATGAGAGGGAGAAATCTGAGGATGGACAAGATAACAGTTGGGATGCTGCACAAAGCGCAGGTGATTTCTCGTGCATGTATGAGGATACAAATTATGAGACATTTGATAAAAAGTACGAGAATCAGGTAGGTGGAACATTTTCTTTTTACTTAAGAGAGAACCGTCCTGTTCCTAAAAATAAGATAGAGAAATCGGACGATGAATGCGCGACTCTATACGCTATGCGTGAAGCGTGGACAGGTGCAGATATAAATGGGAACAAAACTCCGGTTCATGACCGTATCTTTACATATGCACCAGAAAATGCGACATTTGTAGAAATTACAGGTATTCTTTCCTACGAGAGACAGTCATCGGATGGAGATCCGGAGCCGGATCATGTTTTTGGAGATGTAACGTACATAATACATCTCGGCGAGACAGGCAACGATCCTAAT
>CASFSC010000100.1 GCA_949296995.1 uncultured Alistipes sp.
ACAATGCAGACAACGCTCCCTTTATCCCATTCATTTTATAGCCTACAAATACAGCAGTATTAAGAGACATAGGCCCGGGTGAAGATTGTGCAAGGGTAAGCAATTCCAAAAACTCCTGACGTTCCAACCACTTCCTATTATCTATCACCTCTTGTTGGATAAGAGGTATCATTGCATATCCTCCGCCAAATGTAAACAAGCCTATTTTGGCAAAAGAGATAAAAAGTGTCATCGATTTTTTCATATCGAGCACAAATATACACCAAATTTATTTAACGTGTCGCACAAGTGCGAGTATGCCATGTATAAATGTCAACGGATGCACCGGATTCCCAGGCAAATAGAGATCTACGCCAAATCTGTCCAAAAAAGTACGGTTCAAAGCCGGACTTTCGGCAAATAACCCTCCCGAGATAGCATCACTACCTGCCAGAATTACTATTTTAGGTGATGCTATTGCATTATAACACAATTCCAAAGGTATAGCCATATTTTCTGTTATCGGTCCCGTTATGACCACTCCATCGGCATGACGTGGAGAGGCAACAAAATCTATACCGTAACGACCGAAATCGAAATTGACATTCATCGACGCATTCAATTCCATTTCCGTCGAATTGTCACCTCCTGCACTTACCTGACGCAGTTTCAATGCCCGTCCGAACCTTTTTTTTATCTCCTTGCGCACTTTATCCTGATTAAGCGATATATTATCAGGAGAGGAACCATCAATTATAAGACGTTCCCTAACATTGGTCGCCATACGGTAATCGTTGGTAAACCTGATATGATCGGGACAATGTATGGCACACTCCTTACAAAATACGCATTTCCCAAGATCGATAGACAAACGATCATCCGATATGGCATTCGAAGGACATAACCTTACAAGTTCATCAAGCATATCTTTGTCAGGCGTACCGGAAATTACAGGACGTCCCCTGAAAATTTCAGGCAGAGAGGCGTTGTCCAGATCTTTTATATACTGAACGCCATGACTCTTCAATACTTTTATCTTAGAAATGAGCATCTTTGCTATATATCGTTTTTATAATTTTATAAATCGTGTCCGCAATATGAGAGGTTGAAACTTTTGTTACATATCGGGAAATCGGAAATGCCGACACCTCTAACCGCCAATGCCAGCATCATCCAGTTGTGCAAGGAAGGATCCTTTATTTTGTAATATGCCAAACCTCCACGTTCATCGCTCATAGCCACATGACATATTTCACCACGCCATCCCTCTATCAATGAAAAGGCAAGACATTCCGGTTTCAGTTTAATATTATACCGAGGAGTCTGACGATTTTCCAAACTCATTCCTTTCAATCTCAGGCCTTGCAACATTTTTCTTATTATATTGACAGAACTTTTTATCTCTTCCACACGCATCTGTAACCGAGCGACAATATCTCCTGTGGCCAATACAACCGGCGTAAATTTTCCGTAGGCTCCCCAAGGATGCGATGCTCTCACATCACGTGAGACACCGCTTGCACGTGCGGCCAATCCCACAGCACCTATGGCCAATGCCTGCTCCCGTAAAACGGATCCGCAATCTTCGAAACGAGCCAACACGGACGGAGTAACCAAAAGATTATGGGCCACTTCTGCATATCTACGTTCTACTTCATCAATATTTTTCAAAATCGCTGTCACCAAAGTCTCTGTCAACGGATAATTGGTTCCGAAAGGACGGACAAGTCCTTTGGCAAAACGATTCCCACACCACAACTGGGTAGTATTTATTACAATGGTTCTCAACGCTTCACATGCCACCTGCCCTAACTGGTACGCTATATCCCCGCACAAAGCACCCGTATCGGCAATATGTATCGCTATACGCTCCAATTCCAAAGCAACGGCACGTTCAATATCAAGAGACGAAGCATTTGCAGATATCTGGTCGTTGCCACTAATACTATTCCCAGAGTTGGAGTCTCTTTTTTGCGATATTCCTTCCCCAAAATTCATATCGGCAATTTTCTCAATCGTATAACAATATGCCGAAGTATGTCCTGCCACGCTGTCGCCGGCAATCGTTTCCGCCAATAAAGTCTGACGCAATACATTGTCAGTCCCTCTCATCGCCCGTTCCAATCCACGATGTTGAAAGCCAAGCACTATTTCAAGATGAATAACCTCTTCTCCATTGCAGATGAAACGGAAAACTCCGGGTTCGATTATTCCCGCATGTATAGGTCCAACATTCACCTCATGCAATGAATCACCTTTTATGGAATAAAACGGATAATCATTTATACTGTTAAATCGGTTCACACGATCATGTGCAAATCGCAAAGGTTTATTCCAGGGATTATCGGCATAGATAATACCGAAATTTTCTTCTATTTCACGTTCGAAAGCATGCATCACCGGATAAAGACGTGTGAGTGATGGCAATACATCGTTACGTTCCATATCATGCAAATAAGCGCCTATATAAACTTTGCCAGTACTGTCATCAAGCATTATCGAGATAAACAACAAATCCCGACCTTTAGGAACAGCAAAATAAGAGGCGCAATGACATTCACGATTATCCAGAAAGCCCTTCATATCATCGAAGAAAACGGCATATTCAAAAATGGGAATATCATGTATTGCAATCGCTTTTGCCCTGTTATCGGTAACCAGCCACTTGTTATCCATTTATAATTCCGTTTATATAATTTACAAAAAATTGAGGCTGCCACAAACCCATCACCACAGACATGACTATCAGTGCCAATCCTGTCCACGTTATGAGCAGACTTACCTTTGATTTATCTATACCCGACACATCTACCGGTCGATAACACAATGTCAACATTCGGAAACACAGGCTGTACATCACGAAACAGAGAGCCAATACCATCAAGGCCAATAACCACCACTCTCCATTAGTTATGATTTGTTTAAAGATCAACAGTTCGGAAACAAAAAATGCTGATGGTGGGAATGCCAACAGAGAAATAAGTCCAAGAATAATGGAGACTACGCCTATTTGATTCAATTTAATATAATTTCCTATCCGGTTAATACGATAAGTTCCGTAAAGTTTCCCTATTTGAGCGATATTGAAAAACAGGCCTGATTTTATCAACGTATGAGCTACGGCATGAAAGATAACGGCAAACAGAGCCATACCTCCCACTCCCAAACCAACAGTGACAATACCCATATTCTCTACCGTGGAATATGACATAAACCGTTTGTAATTATTCGTTCTACGAAGGAATACCGCCCCCACAAGGATAGAAATAACGCCTACTATAATCAACACATACGAGGCCCATCGAGCAATTTCAGACTCCATAATGACTTTGTAAACCCTGAAAAGCGAAACAAAACCGGCATTAACCAATACGGTCGATATCACTGCCGAAGCAGGAGTAGGAGCTGCAAAATTGGCATCTATTCCGATAGTATAAAGAGGAAAGATTTCCAATTTACAGCTATATCCGACAAGAATCAATAAAAATGCTATTTTCAGGTATAGCGGATTTCCGTTGCTGATAGCCTGCGTAAGTGCCGCATACGATATATCACCATCGACAGCAGCAGTACTCAAAAGCAATATCCCAAGATAGGCTATAGCCAATCCCGTTGAACATACAAATATATATTTCCATGTAGCCTCCAAACTGTGCTCTTTTCTCCGGTGATACACAAGGCCCGCGGTAGACAGCGTAGTAGCTTCAAGAAAAACCCATGTAACCGCTATATTATCGGCAAAATACACTCCTGCGGCAGAAATACATAAGGCCATCATTGAAATATGATATATCTTAAAATGACGTGTATTTTCAGTGTCGAGATAACGGTTGCTCTGATAAAAAGCTACTGATGAAACCACCGTCATAAGGAGGAAAAACAATATCCCTAACTTATCGAAACTAAAAAAGAGTGAATCCTGCGCCCCGGCATAAACGGTAGAAACAGCAACCGCCATCCCTGCCTGTAACAAATAAAACAATGAGGCTGCATTGCGCACTTTGTATTTATCTCGCATCAGAGCCACATTAACACCAACCGCAAGTGCCAGAATCAAATATATAAGCATCAACAACATATCAATCTTTTATAGATGTCAGAGAATCAGAACTGAGTGAATGCATTTTATCGCCTATCTTACCGACAAACAATCCCAACATCAATACACTCATCAATATATCGAGCAGGATTGCCACATTCACGAGAAACGGCATTTCGACACCTATTGCCATTGCAAACAGGAAAACGCCGTTTTCGATTACGAGAAATCCTATAAGGTGAGAAAATATACGTTTATGGGTGATAATAAGCAACATACCACTAAGAAGCGCATACATCGAGACACCGAAGAATATCATATTCATATTGGTATCGGCAATAAAATATGTCAACACGATACTGCACACCAATGCCAACAACGATATAAGCAACTGATTAAAGGTTGCCACGGCCGCAGTATGCACTTTATTCACTCCGGTACGGCGTATAATACTGAAAAGCAACACCGGAACGATTATCGCTTTAAACAGTAATGTTTCGGTCAAGACAAACAGCAATTCACCCCACTCTATCGAATGGAGGCGCAATATTGCGACCACAAACAATATCCAACCCTGTAATCCTACTATGGTCGCATAATTGCGGAAACGTTCCGTGATCGCGAGATAGACCAACGTAACGACATACAATATGGTAAGAGCCAACAACATTTTCTATTATATATTTATCTCAAGCAAAATAAGGAAACAAACCATAAATATCAGAAACGACATTGCGGTTATCGTCAAAATATAGGTTGCATTACGCGACAGTTTATTACGAGCCATCCATGACTCGACAACACCTATCGCCACAGCAATAACGAAACAGATCAATATTATCACTATGCCGTTATAATAAAACGACGAAGCCAATGCCGAAGCTCCTATAACGGCCAAAAGGGCAGTTTTAATCCATCCGGCCAAAGTAATCATACCAAGGTCAAACCCACAATAATCCAATACCATAACCTCATGTATCATGGTAAGTTCAAGATGTGTACGAGGATCATCGACCGGTACCCGCCCCGCTTCGACCAAAATTATCTTAATCACGACATAAAGGAATAGTACCATCACGACAATCATTTCGGCCCCACCTTTACCCATGTTCATAAATATCTGCTCGAAACTGGTATAACCTGTTATCATTGCCAGAGTACCCGTAATAAGCATAAGTGCAGGTTCAGCCAATGCGCCGTATAAAGCCTCACGACTGGCCCCCATTCCCTCGAAACTGCTTCCCGTATCCAAAGCACCGAAGATAAGCATAACTCTTCCCAATGCCAAAAGATAACAAAACATCACAACGTCCCCGTTGAAGGAGAGTAACGCTCCCCAACTACCAAACGGCACAATAAACATAGCTGTCAAAACCGATGCGAGATAAATCACAGGAGCTATTTTAAAAACAAATGTCGTAACGGGGCTGTAAACGGCCCCTTTAGACAGCAATACAGACAAATTATTCATATGCTGATACATCGATACTCCTTTACGCCCGCTCAGTATGGCACGGGTACGATTAACGATTCCCGGAATCATTAACGCTATAAACAATATGATTACGATGCTCAACATAGCCTATATAACATTCAACAACGACAAAATAAATATCAATACCATAAATAACATGGCATAAAGTATATAATGATTCACTTTACCGGTTCCGAATATACGACTCAAACGCGAATTTACACGATGCGTAAACTCAACCCACCATATAGTAAACAGTGAGTCCATTCTATCCTCATGCTTAACTTCGAAATTATGCTCTACAGGGAAAATCTCTTCGGAATCGAAATGCACTGTACCACCTGAATTGCTTGTCATTCTGCGAGACAAACGTTGCAATTCATTACTGTACGACTCTCCGCTGTATTGCATTCTGGATGTGGAAGCCGTAAACCCGCATCCCCACGTAGGAGAACTTTCGACCACACGTCCCCTCATAACCGCTTTTCTCCAAAAATATATTATCAATATGAATCCCACCAATGTTGCAACAGCAATAGTCAATTTTACAAAATCAGCCGAGAAGATGGAATAAACAACACCTATATTATTAATTCCGAATGTCTCTGCAACAACAGCAAACAATTCCTTGGCAAACATAACCGGCACAAAACCTATCAATAACATTCCTGCCAGCGGCAATGCCATTGCGACTATCATTGAAGGTTTCACCTCTTTGGCATGCGAAGCAGCAACACTTCGTGGAGCCCCCAGGAATACTATTCCATAAAACTTTGTAAAAGCCATAACGACCAATCCTCCGATCAACGATACGGCAATTATACCAAACAGCGATATTATAGTCATTGCAACACTGCCCGAAAGTGCATCGAACATCCCGAGATATATCAGGAATTCAGACACGAAACCATTCAAAGGCGGCAAAGCACATATGGCAAGCACAGCCCCAAAAACTACAGCAGATGTTACCGGCATTCTTTTTCCGAGACCGCCAAGCTGATCCATATTAGTGGTATGCAAGGCCGTTACGACATTACCGGCCCCCATAAACAGGAGCGATTTGAAAAATGAATGGTTCACCGTATGCAACAAGGCTCCGCCAAAACCACACACCGCGACCATGGAATTGCCATATGATTTACCGATGACTCCAATTCCAAGACCGATCAAAATTATACCGATATTTTCGATAGTCGAATATGCCAGCAGTTTTTTCATATTATTCTGCACTGCCGCCAATATAACGCCCCACAGTCCGGTAACTACACCGATTATGAATATAATCAATCCCACAGCATATAGTTGTTCGGTCTGCGGGATATATGAAACCACCCTAACTATTCCATACACTCCCATTTTCACCATGACGCCCGACATAAATGCTGAAACATGCGAAGGTGCGGCAGGATGTGCTTCCGGGAGCCACACATGCAACGGGAACATCCCGGCTTTCATTCCGAAACCGATGAAAAAGAGTAAAAATAAGGGAATGACATTATATTGTGCGAAATATATGCCGAGGCTATCGAAATTCATAGGCAGTCCTTTTGCATATAAGGTAACGAACCCTATAAGCAAAAACACAAAACCTATATGCATCAATATAAGATAATTCAGGGCTGCCCGACGTACTTCACGTCTGTCTCCGTCAAACAGTATAAGGAAAAACGATGAGATGGTCATCAGTTCCCATGAAAACAGAAATGCAAATCCGTCACGCATCGTCACGACCATCATCATCGAGACGTACATTACGGCAAGACAGATATAATGCATCCATAAATGTATTCCGGACTTCTGGTCTTTGTAGCGGGACAAATATCCCGGTGCATATATTCCTACCGATATGGCAGCAATGGTAATAACAACCATAAAAAGAACCGAAAGTAAATCAGCTCCGGAAAATACCTTTACTATATTTTCAAACATGGGTTACAGACTTTTCATTTATAAAAGCCACGGAATGCACCGCTGCTATTGCCGCTGTTTCGGTCCGCAAACGGCTTTTCCCAAGCGATATATATCGGAAGCCTTTAGAGCGTGCAAAGTTAATCTCTTCCAAAGAAAAATCACCTTCAGGACCTATCAGAATCAAAACTTTTTCGCCACCACTGATTAAATCCTTCAATAACAATCGCTCCTCATCCTTTTCACAATGGGCAATAAATTTCAACCCATCGAACGGAGAAGACACAAATTGTTTAAAAGGTGTCATATCGTTTATACGTGGCATATAGGCTTTCAAAGATTGTTTTACCGCACTTGTTGCTATCTTTTCAAGACGTTCCGTTTTAATTGTCTTGCGTTCGCTGTGATCGCACAACAAAGGGGTAATTTCATCAACTCCTATTTCGACAGCTTTTTCCACAAACCATTCATATCGGTCCATGTTTTTGGTAGGAGCTACAGCCATGTGTAAGAAATAATCTCTCTTTTCATACTCTTCGGTGTACTCCACTATACGAACCTTACATCTTTTAGGATCCGCCTCAATGACAGCAACCTTGAACATGGTCCCGCATCCATCGGAAATGTAAAACTCTGCTCCTTCAGACATTCGTAAAACTCTTACACAATGCTTCGATTCCTCTTCGGTCAATGTGTAAAATTCATCATTCTTAGATATGTCTGCAGCGTAAAACAGATGCATAAAAAATATATTATTTTACTGTATATGGAAATATTATTTTCTTTTTCACCTCATTCGTAAAATGAAGGACATGACAATTACCTTTTAGACAATATAAACAGAAGTTGATGTGAAATATAATTCGCCTGCTTGTTTTAACTAATCAGAAACGCAAACATTTAAATCATTCAACATCTTATAAACCTATTTAATGTTCAAAAAAATAAGAAAATCGATTAAAAATACTAAATGCAATGTCCCCTCTTTACCATGCTTCAATAAGACAAAAAACATACTGAACTGTGGCAAACAGTTTCCTATTCTTAATCATTTACAAAAGATTGCGAAATTTCAACCTATGCACCAAGCTTTTCAATTGCCGCACGCAAACGACGTATAGTTTCATCCTTTCCTATAATCTCGCATATATCAAACATGCTGGGGCCCTTACTTACACCTACTATGGAAAGACGGAACGTATTCATAACCTGTCCCATAGGATATCCTTTGCTTTCAATCCAATCATGCACTGTTTTTTCCGTATTTTCTTTTGAAAAGTCTCCTATACCTTCCAACAATTCCACCAGTTC
>CASFSC010000101.1 GCA_949296995.1 uncultured Alistipes sp.
TTTAGGATATGCTTTCGAACAGGTTATACTATATTGTACTCAGATGGGGTTGGGAACGTGTTGGATGGGGGGAACATTCGATCACGACGATTTTGCAAATGCGATAAACCTTCGTGAAAATGAAGTCTTGCCAATTATATCTCCTGTAGGTTATCAACGAGACAAAAAAAGTTTCGTGGATTCCATTTTCGGTAAAATGACTCACAATGTTTCGAGAGAAAGTTTCAATACATTGTTTTTCAATGGTTCATGGGATGTGCCGATGGGAGAAAATGATGCTGGGGAATATAAAACGGTATTGGAAATGGTCCGTTTGGCTCCTTCAGCCCGTAATAAACAACCATGGCGTATTTTGTATAAAGACGGTGTATTTCATTTTTATCGTCATCCCGATATGTCCCGTTTTACAAGAATCGATATGGGTATTGCCATGTGTCATTTCGATATGGCTTGTAAAGAATTAGGCTTGAAAGGAACCTTTGACCTGAAAAATTCCATGCCGGAGGCGTTCGATAATGTTGGTAAAATGATTTATACTGTGTCCTGGATTCCTTTGCCATAGTTGTGTAATTGTGAACATAGTTGAGTAAAGTAAAAATTATATCGATAATGAGAAAAACATTTTTGGCTATTGTAGCTCTTTTCATGACAGTTACGGTCTCAGCCCAGAGAGAGCCTAATTATGATGAATCCAAAGTTCCTGATTTCGAATTGCCCGAACTTTTGAAATGTGAAAACGGCAAAGTCATAACTTCTACGAAAGAGTGGGAAGAATTGCGCAGACCGGAGTTGCTGTCAATGTTTTCTCACCGCATGTATGGAGTTACTCCATCACAAAAATTGGATGTTTCGTATCGTACCGTGGCTGAAACGATGAATGATCTTAATGGTAAGGCTTTCAGCCGTCAGGTATTGGTTACATTTTCAAATGGCAATCTTAAAAGAGAGATGTTGATATTGTTGTATTATCCGACCAATGTCAAAGGGAAAGTCCCTGTATTTCTCACTTGCAATTATGGAAATGAAAGCATAACTAAAAATATAAATGTATTGCCATCGCCTTCTACCCGTGTTTCAGTAAATTCCGAAATACGACGTGGTGCCATGGACCGCAGATGGCCTCTTGACAGTATCGTTGCCAACGGTTATGCTTTGGCTACTATGTGTTATGGCGATATATATCCGGATAAAGCCGGTCAACAAGCCAAAGACAGCAGTATTATGCCGTTGTTTGACGATTATATGGCTACACGTGACAAACCCGATTCCTGGGAAGCAATAGGCGCATGGGCATGGGGCCTTAGCCGTGTTATGGATTACCTCGAAACAGATAAACGTATAGACTCTAAAAAGGTTATTGTTATGGGTCATTCCCGTCATGGAAAGGCTGCCTTGTGGGCCGGAGCTCAGGACCCCCGTTTTGCGATGGTTATTTCAAATGAATCGGGGTGTGGAGGTGCTGCTCTTTCAAAAAGAGTGTTCGGTGAAAATATAGACCTTATACATGCAAATTTTCCGTATTGGTTCTGTAAAAACTTCAGACAATATATATGTAATGAACAAAAATTACCTTTCGACCAACATCAACTTATTGCATTGATTGCTCCGCGTCCTGTATATGTGGCCAGTGCAGCGGGAGATTTGTGGGCTGATCCTAAAGGTGAATTTCTATCGGCTTATTATGCAGGACCTGTGTATGAACTGTATGGTAAAAAAGGGTTGGAAACCGATAAAATGCCTGAATTGCACCAGCCGATAATGAATGATGTGGGATATCATATTCGTGAAGGGGTTCATGATGTAACCTATTTCGATTGGAGGGCATTTATGGATTTTGCAAATAAACATTTTGGCAAGTAAATCGTTATTTATTGTTGGAAAGTAAAAAGATAGGGCATCGTTTACGATGCCCTATCTTTTTTGATGGTTGCTGCATTGAAGCAGCGGAGCGATGAAATATAATTAGGCAAATTTTGTCACTGTTTAGTATACTGTGTTTTGTGGATCGAAATTACACCATTTGCTTGTCCAGTTGTTGTCGGCAGTTTCCTCTGGCCCGAATGCTCCGATATAAGTTACTTTATCAAAACCTGACGCTACGTTTGTATTGCTCCAGTCAGCACCGTTTGCAAGTACGCTTTCTGATGTGATAAACATTCCCGGATTGGTAGCATTGAGAGGGTTGCCTGTGAATCCCAGTTCCGATAATGAAGAGTATGTCTGGTTATTGGCTCCGGAACGATTATAATATGCTGAAGAGAATTCTCCGTTATCAGCATCGTTTAATTGTGTGCCGTTAGACCAGTACTGTTTGTCCTGGAAATCTTTTATCATACCCGCCATTACACAGTTGGTTACATTCAATAAACCGTTTTGTGCATGTGTCTGTGTGATGGAACCTTTGTCGTTTTCAATTATAAGCCCGACAGGAAATGCTCCGAAGATAGAATTGAATACATTCAACTGAGTGTTGCGACGAAGATGCATGGCTGCCTGAAAGCGTGCATCTATAGGACTACCGTTAACTCCTCCTTCGTTTGTGTAATTAGCAGGATCTGCAACAGGACCGAACATACTCATATTGGCAAATATGGGTTTGGTATGAGGATCTACGTCGGCAGCCGTACCGTTGTTGTCCGATTCAAAACCGTTGGATGCCGATTTGTCGGCTATTTTGGGATCGCGGATTGAAAGCCCAAATTGTATCTTGCCGTTGAAACCGTTGTCGGTATCGAAGTCGTCATCCCAAGTGTTCAACGCAACCATATATTTTGCATTGACAGTTCCTCCGAACCATTCGTAAGAGTCATCTCCGGAATATGATACTTGTATGTGATCGATTTTTGTGCCATTACCTACTGATCCGAATGTAATGGCATTGATCTCATTGTCGGTAGAGTATTCTACACCGGCAAATTCACAACGCACATAACTTAATACTCCAGAATTGTCGTTAGGATCTGTACCTCCATGTTTTGCAGTTATACCTCCTTCGATAGTCATTTCACCGAGATTATTGGGTGCTTTCCCTAAAAGAATTATACCGCCCCAGTCACCCGGTTTACGACTTCCCGCAGGTTTTGAAGAGGTAAATACAATAGGCTTTTCAGGTGTACCTTGTGCCATGATTTTTCCGCCACGTTCTATTATAAGAGTCGCTTTAGTCGTTTTGTCTCCTTTTACGATAACTCCCGGTTCAATAGTCAATGTCACTCCTGATTGAACATAAACGAATCCTTTCAATAAATATGTGTTGGATGCAGAAAGTGTCATGTCTTCGGTAATTTTAAATTCACCCGATTCACTCCCTAACACAAGTTCTGTTTTATCTCCACCATTTCCGCCGTCGCCACCGTCGCCGCCGTTGCCGCCATCTCCGCCGTCACCGTTACCGTTTTCATTACTACAACTTGTGCACCATACTGATGCAAGGATTGCAAAAGCTACCGCTACTAATCTAAATTTTGTTTTCATCGTTTATTGTTTTTTAATAAGGGTTTACTATTATTATTTTGTCTGGATTATAATTTTATGGAAACTCCTATCAGGAAAGATTGCCCGGGATTATATCTTCTGGTGATTTGTTCGCGTTCCTGAATTTTGCCATCTTTTTCGAATTTCGGGAACTGTTTATAAACCACATCTTCTGACAGGATATCCTTTAACGTAAATTTCAAATCGACTTTTTTACCCAATGATTTTGAAAATGTAAAATCAAGTGTATTACGTGGCATCTCATATGAGTCCGGAATCATACTGCTGATATCGTTGTTGACACTGTTGGTTTTGCCGATACCTATAATTCGTTTGCCTATACGGTTGTATAACAGCGACATGTTCATGCCCAGACGATCTGACTGATAGAAAAGCCCTGCATTTATCACATAAGGCGATTGACCCTGCATTGGACGGTCGGGTTGTACTAATAACTGGTCTTTATTGAATTGTACGTTACTTTTTATCAAAGCAGCGTTCAATACCAATGAAAGATTGCGAGCTCCAAGGAATTCCAGATTTTTCCGAATATCCAGCTCTATTCCCATGTTGTCGGCTGAAAGTGCATTTTCGTAACTGTATCTCAAGGTGCCTCCCATATCTATATATGTCCATTCAATTGGATTTTTGAAATGTTTGTAGAATACACCTATACTTAGCACTTCACCTCGTGCAGGATAAAATTCATAGCGCAGATCGACATTGTGTATATATGCTGTTTTCAGATTTTCATTACCTCCGATTTCGCTGAACAGATCAAAATCGAAATATACTGCCGGAGAGACTTCTCTAAGTTCTGGACGATTCAATGAACGTCCGTATGCAGCCCTCAACTGATGTTTGTCATTGAATTTATAGGTAATGTTGGCTGAAGGCAGCACGTCGAATGTACGGTGGTGTTTGGTGTTGTTTATTACGACTGTCGGTGAAATAGATTCATCACGCATCAGCTTAAGGTCGTAATTTTCGATTCGCACTCCCGCATATATATTCAATTTTCCCCATGGTATGTCGAGAGCTCCGTATATGGCCTGTTGATTTACTGTGGCTGAATAGGCATGGGTCTTATTGGTTATTTCGTCTATGTAAACTTTGTCTGCACCCAGATATTTGTTGTCGAGCATCTCCTGAAACGGTAGTTTGATATAATCTTCTTTTTCAGAATATGGCAGTTTGTCATAACGATATATGAATTCTCTCGGATTGTAATCACGGTCACGATATTCTGCATATGCACCCACTTTCAATGTCGGAATTATGGCCCCTTGTCCAAGAGCTTTTTTATAATTTACGGATGCCGAAACGATATTGTCATGTAATTTTTGAAAGTAACGTTTTATTTTGTCGTTTTGGAGTGTTACATTGGGTATATCTTCTTCACTTCCTATTCCTGCAAGATTGGTAACAATACGACGGTCCGGTTCAGAACGGTTGGCATATGAATATCCTACATTCCAATCAAGTTTTGTCGTCGGAGTGTCGAATGTATGTATCCCTGACAGTTGACCGCTATATGTCAGACGGGAAGAGTAAAGCATTTCGGTCTCTTCCAGATAATACATGCTGCTTATATCTTTAATCCCCGTACGTTCGGTAAGCCTGTTACGACCCAATATGTTAAGGATATTTTTGAATTCTATGCGGTTACGGTTGTTTATCTTGAAAGACCAGTTGTGCATGGCCCCTAATCTTACATCGTTTGTATATTGATTGTCTTTGTAATTGTCCAGATATATTGGCCTGTCGGATGTGGCTGAATATATTCCGTAACGTGAATTTTGTATGTCGAGTAACGTTTTAAATGTATTGGTATAATTGACAGCTGTGATATTGCCTATTGTCGCACCGTTTTTTGTCTCCATGCGGCGTGTTATCACGAAAGAAAAACGCTGGTCTGGCAGAGGAACTTTGCTGAGTATACGCCAGTCATTGTTGAACCCGTTTTGGGTGAGTTGTGTAATCTTGTCCGGATTGGTTACAGAGCCCATGTGCGAAGGAAAATCTTTCCGTAAAGGACGCTTGTTTATGTCGAATCCGAGAAAATCGGTCTTGCTGCCTGGATTATATCTGAATTTTTCAAATTGTGTTTTGACGTTGAATCCGGTATTATAGCTTATTTCCATCGAATTTTCATCAGGAATGCTTTTTGTCGTAATCTGTACGAAACCTCCTGAAAAATCGCCTGGAATTTCCGGTGACGGCGATTTGTATACCAACAAATTATCGATTTGACTGCTGGGAATAATGTCGAATGAAAAAGCTCGACTGTCGGTTTCCGTACTCGGTACGGCAAGCCCGTTTATCCAGGCGTTGTTATATCGCTGTGAAAGGCCTCTGACGATAATGAATCTGTCATCTATTATGGTTATTCCCGGAATACGTCTTACTACTTCCGAAGCAGTACGGTCGGGACTCTTGGCTATTTGTACTGCTGAAATACCGCTCACTACCTGTGGAATATTTTTTACCGTAGCAACCATGGCTGTTTCCGTATCGCTACGTCTTCGTGTGGATACTACAATATCTTTTATTTGCACGTTATCGCTTTCGAGTCCGATTTCCAAAGGATTAGATGTCTGTGCCGTATTTATGTCGATAGTAACGCTTTTATATGATAAGTATTCTATATCTATGGTGTAATTTCCTTCAGCTATGCTAACAGAAAATTGTCCGTTGACATCTGTTACTGTTCCGTCTTGAGTTTCACGTATGAATACGGTAGCACCTATTATCGGTTCTGAAGTTTTTGCATCGCGGACTGTGCCTGAAATGGTTTTAAGATTATCTGCCGCGTGAAGGTTGGTCGTTAAAAGTGTGGTTAGAAGTGTGAATAAGGTTAGGTAAAAGTTTCTCAAATAATTTCTTCGTTTTTTCATCTCTTAATCATTGTTTTCTTCAGCCGCAAATGTAGAGGGGCATGATTAAGTAAATGTTAAGCTCAGTTTATTTAAGTGTGAACTATATGTTGTGGAAATGTTACCATAATGTAAGGTTATTGTAAAAAAAAGACCTTCGCGTCTAAGATTGACAGACGCGAAGGTCGGTTTAATAATAAATTGTGCTATTCCGAATGACTGTTTTAAAAAACCTGTTTATTGGGCTTGTATAAATTTGTATCCATTATTGCCGTCGGAGATTATTTTTCCTATTGCCGGATATGATATGTGCATGCCGGCTATCGGAATATTGTTTGCAGATACATATTCAAGTATTTTTTCCCGAGACAGGATTGCCTGTGCAGGATTGACATCATAAGTGACTGCAATTTCAGGATGCGGCATTTGTACAGCCATGGCGTGTGTCAGATCTCCCCACACGAGTATTTGTTCATTATCGCTGCCGATAATGTATATGGTATGACCCGGGGTATGTCCGTAAGCTGCAACGGCATTTATCCCATCTACTATTTGCAGTGGTGATTCATCTATTTCGTTTGGCGTGAAAAGATGTAGCTTGTCACGATAAATTTCAACAACCTTTTGCGCATTGATAAATCCTGATTTACGATTGTCCGGTTGTTGAGCTGTTATATTTTTA